>JACUUK010000181.1 GCA_014859315.1 Candidatus Aminicenantota bacterium | reverse complement strand
AAATCAGGAAATAGATATTGTGTCTCGGATTAATTTCGGATTTATTCGAATTAATCCAAAGGAATTAATCTTGATTTATGATGGAATATTGATAACAATAAAAGCGAATTTATGTTTAAAAAGACGTCTGAAAATATTCATTAAGCATGGAAAAGAGTATGTCGAGCAAAGTTTTCTTTATTCCTGCCAGCCAAAATGACGGCCAGGAGGTATTGGCTTTAAAGTCAGAAAAAATTTTCAAAAAATTTGGATTGACTCCAAAATTAGACAGCCATTCCTTTGTTGCTCTAAAAATACATTTTGGAGAAAAAGGAAATACTGGATATATAAATCCTTTTTGGCTGAAAAGAATAATCAAACAGATAAGAAATAAGACATCCAGGGTTTTCTTTACAGATACAAATACTCTTTATGCAGGAAAAAGGTCAAATGCTGTTGACCATCTTCGATTGGCATGGGGTCATGGCTTTAGACAGAGTAAACTTGATGTTCCCATTGTTATTGCTGATGGCCTGGTTGGCCGTGATAGTGGTGAAGTTAAAGTTGGGCTTTCTCGTATTAAATCTGCGAAGATTGCGAGTGCATTTTTAAATTCCGATATGCTCGTTTGTCTCAGCCATTTTACAGGCCATATCCTTACTGGCTTTGGTGCTGCAATAAAAAACACTGGTATGGGGTGTGCTTCAAGAGCAGGTAAGCTTGAACAACATTCGGATGTGCATCCTTGGGTCAATCCAAAAGAATGCAAAGAATGTTTGCTTTGTTTTGAATTTTGTCCATCCGGCGCCATGATTCAAAAAGATGGAAGTGCCTTCATTGTAAAAGATAAATGTATTGGCTGTGGAGAATGCCTTGTTGTTTGCCCCTCAGGAGCTGTAAAGATGCACTGGGATGAAGACTGTGGTCGGATTCAGGAAAAAATGGCTGAGTATGCTTACAGTGTCTTTAAAAGATTTGAAGGAAATATTTGCTTCCTTAATTACCTTCTTAAAATCACAAAAGATTGTGATTGCATGTCTAAGAATGGACAGATTATTGCAGGGGATATTGGAATACTTGGCTCGTATGACCCAGTAGCCCTGGATCAGGTTTCTGTTGATTTGGTGAATGAAAAAGCAGGCAAGGATATTTTGAGGGCTTTTCATGATGTAGACTGGTCGGTTCAGCTCAGACATGGAGCTGAAATCGGTTTGGGTACAACAGACTATCAATTGATTGAATTGAAATAAGACATAAACGCAATCACTTTTTTTATTGGTCGGGGCGATGGGATTCGAACCCATGACCCCAGCGTCCCGAACGCTGTGCGCTGGCCAGACTGCGCTACGCCCCGAATGTAGGAATTAAATTATAGCGGCAAACAAAAGACAATGAAAGCCCCTTTTTATAAAAGCTTAGTTTTTCTGATTTGAAGCTTTAAGCTTGTGAAAGGATTATAAAAACCATTCCAGGCGTTTCTAATTTAAAGATGAAGCTCGATAATGTCTTCATCTTCGAGAATGTAATCACGATTGACTTTTTGGCCTTGATACTTGTTCTTTCCCCATATTCGTGCAAACTTGAGTTTTTGTGAAAAATCTTTATGAACAGCTTTGGCCATATCCATGAGTGAACTTCCTTTTTTAAAGATGAAGGGTGCATTGTAGTCGACCTTTTTTCCTGGGATTTTACTGTACACTCGCAGGATTTGAAGGAAGGAAAAAATCATCTTTTTTAAATATTCAAGGGTATCTCCCCTGATTGCTGAGATAAAGATAGGTTCGTGTTTGGTGTGCAGCGCTTGTTTTAGGGCTATGAAGTTCTTATCTGCGGAGGGAAGGTCTTTTTTTGTGGCAATGATGAGTGCCTTTTTTTGGAAGAGAGGTATTTCTAAGGAAATGTCCTGGCCATCAGGAAGGAATTCGATGTTTTTTTCTTTTAATTTAGCTGAAATAGAGAGAAAATCCTTGATAGGATTTGTGTTTGACATGTCTAAAAGTAAAAGAACACCATCAGAGACTTTTATCAATTCTGGAAGCCATGGCTCCATATAATCCGCAGTAATAGGAGGAGTATCTATGAGTTGAATCTGGATATTCTCATATTGCATCATTGCAGGGAAAGGAGTGCGTGTGGTGAAGGGATAATCTCCAATTTCTGGTTTTGCATTCGTTAATGACCTGACAAGCATAGATTTTCCTGAATTAGGTGCACCCAACAAGATAACTTGTCCAGCGCCTGCCTTCTCGACCCAAAAAACTGGGCCATGCTTTGATACGCCTGGCTTTTTTTGCACCTGAGATTTGAGCTTAGCTATTTTTGTCTTTAGCAATGCCTGGAGTTTTTCTGTTCCCTTGTGTTTAGGAACAATAGAGAGAAGTTCTTCCAAGATGGATATCTTTTCTTGAGGAGTTTTTGCTGTCCTGAGCTTTTTTTCTGTTTCGAAGTATTGGGGAGGTAAATTTGCTGGCATT
>JACUUK010000180.1 GCA_014859315.1 Candidatus Aminicenantota bacterium | reverse complement strand
ACCAAAAGTCGGAAAATCATCACTTTTTGTCCATCCAGGTCTTTTTCCCTGGTAGTAATTCCCTATAAATCCCCATCAAAATCGCCTTTAGATGCGCCTCAAGCGCCCTTTTTGGGCTCTCCCCGAGAAATGCCTCAGCTTTAAAATCTGTTCCCAAAAGCCCCTGCAGGCCGAGGATTCTCTTTCCCCAATAAGGAGTCTCTCCTTCGCCTGTCGCATGGCCCAGTCTGCCAATGACCGGCAGCGCCATCCTAAGAACCAATTCCTGGCTAAATGTATAACTTATCATGTAACAACCCCCTTGAGAGATCTACTGATCTCCTGGAATAGATCGGCGCGTGCTTTCATCATGCTCTCTGCGAATTCATTATCGCTCATTTGAGAGGCAATTGCGTCCAGGGTTTGGAGACTTACCCCGGGGCGCAGGTAACTCTCTGCTTTCGGCAGCGATTTCAGTTTCTCATACGGCGTTCTCACCTCCTCATATGGATAGGTTTTCTTGATCCTCCCTTTGTCATCTACCACTGCCACAGGGAAGAAACAGGGCCTGTGGAAGTTAATGTATACGTTCAGGAAGCCCCTGTTAAACACATTTATCCTGCCTGCATTCCTCTGAGGAATATGGGCATATCCCAGCTGCTTTCGGAGCACAGCACCGTTCTTGGTTTCAACCAGCCCATTATCATGGTGATGCCGTGGCCTGGATTTGGTGAACCGAATCAGAAGCTTGTTCAATAGTTCGGCCACTATTTTGTTTACAAACTCAGATCCATTATCGGAATGGAATCCCTCTATGACGAAAGGAAATTGAGCCAGTAGCTCCTCCAGAACTGGCACGAGATAGGCCTCCGATATCCTTTCCACAGAGGCTATTATCTCCCACTGTGTCACCTCATCCACTGAATTGATATGGTAGACACCCTTCACGCCCTCTCGATCCCCTTGATGAACACTGTCAATGCGAATATAACCTGGCTTCCCTTGAGGATCAGGCTTTGCCCTTTCTCCGATTCCAATGTTGGGCACACGCGGTTTCGTCTTGGTATATTGCACAGTGATATTCCTGTATCTGCGGCTCCTGCGTAAATTGTAGAGATGGGAGATGGAAATCCGCGAGATATTCCTGAAGTCCTCCTTTCCGTAAACCTTCCATTCTCGCTCCAGTATCTTCTTGGTGGTTGGTCCACTTAACCAACCGTGTACTTCGTCTGTCTTGGCCAAAAGCTCGATATCCCGTCCAGTATACTTTGTCGGGAACCCGTTCTTTTGAGCCTTCCTCCGCTTCTTTCTTATCCACCCTTTCCTTCGATACTCCGCTATGAGTCTCTCGGTTTGTGCCCGGCTATATCCCGAGGCCCGACGTATGTATTCCCGTATCTCTCCCTTCTCATCTCTCTTGAGTTGGAGGTAGCCAAACTTAATCAGTACTTTCTCTATCCAGGTTTTCCTCTCCTCCGCACATACTGCTGTGAATTCTATCCCCTCACTCCCCTCTACAAACTCCCTCACCTGTTCGATTGTTTTTAGGTTGCTGTCGTTCATGATTAGCCGCATAATGGCCCAATCATAAACGAGTTACCTCAACTATTTCAGGCTCATTTTATATTGGAAACCGATGTCCTCTCCAGGCTCATTTTGTATTGGAAGAGACTCAGTCTTGACGGATAGAGCTTGTTTATATTAAACTTACAACCTTGATATGCATATTTTAGCTAACAAGAAAAGGGAGGGCACCTTGGTTTGGCTGGAGTGCCCTAATTTTATGCTTATTATATAGGAAGGAGAGCTATGGATTTGGTCTGGATTTGTATAATCGCGGGGCTTGTGGGAGCAGGGGTGGTTGCATACTTTGTGCGGTATGTTCTGAGGCAAGACCAGGGCTCGGATAGGATAAAGGAAATCTCCGGCGCAATTAAAGAGGGGGGACTTGCTTTTATTCATAGGGAATATCGCACATTGGGCATTGTGGTCGCGATAATTGCCATTGTCCTGGCAGTCGTCCCGGATTTGGGCTGGAGACTGGCCGTGGCTTTTGTCTTTGGCGCCATATGTTCTATGGGTGCTGGATATGCTGGCATGAATATGGCACTGAGGGCCAATGGCAGGACTTGCGCAGCGGCACAAAAGAGCCTGAATCAGGGGCTAAGGGTTGCTTTCAGAGGCGGGGCAGTTATGGGACTGACAGTGGTGAGCGTCGGCATCATAGGGTTGTCTATTCTCTATTTTGCGTGGGGCGGTCTCCCCGATAACAAGTTTTTGTTCATCATTCCCGCTTATGGAACTGGTGCTTCACTGGTAGCTCTTTTTGCCAGGGTAGGCGGCGGCATCTTCACCAAAGGGGCTGATGCCGGTTCCGACCTGGTGGGCAAGGTGGAGGCGGGGATACCGGAGGATGACCCCAGAAACGCTGCTGTCATAGCTGACAATGTCGGCGATAATGTCGGCGATGTCTGCGGCATGGGTGCCGAC
>JACUUK010000041.1 GCA_014859315.1 Candidatus Aminicenantota bacterium | reverse complement strand
CTGCGCCCTTCCTGTAGACCAGACCTGTATTTTCAACACAACAGGCTTCCCAATAGTCTGAGCTACTTTGCAGGCTTCTTCAGGAGAGGATGCAACATCTCCTTCTGGAATACGAATTCCCTCTTCCTTCAGGAGGAGCTTGCTTTGGTATTCATAAAGCCTTGCCACACAATCTTTCCTTTCTGGTTTAATATTATTCCGTTAGAACAATTTTTTGTCAATGGAATAGAACATAGGCTCATCACAATAATGAGTACTTATAATATAGAAGTACTTTGTTAAGGAGCAATGATCGGATGAATTTGAGGGGATGGAGGATGCGACTTTGAAGATTTAGCCTTTCCGCCACGTTCTTCGAGGGAACCCGACAGAGTCGGGCCCGAGGACTGTTTGAGCACGTCAGGAGTCAAGAGGGCGGGTGAATGAGGACTGAGAGTCATCATAGCGTTGCTTAAGATAAGCGCGCGGAGTTCCGCAGGGCCGAGAAGAACGAGGCGGAAATGGCGTTAAAAATCTGAAGGGAGCGATGCCATCCCCTCAAATTCATCCCTCTCTTTCTGCTTTTATCTACCCAGGTATCCATTATTGTGATGAGCTTAAGTCTGTATTTTGAACCTATAATTCTGGTGGGAAAAATTTTGGGCTCTTCCCAAAAACATCTTTATACACCTGTGGAAAAGCATCTTTTCCACATGCAAGGAGACATGTTATAGGCATGACTTTTTGAGCCAACTCCCTCATCTGCCTTGAAACATCCCTGATATCCCATTGAGCTGTGGTATCTTCCCGCAGCCTGGAAATGTGGTAGAGTTCCCGTGCATTAACTTTAAGCAGGACTCGCCTTCTGTGCGCATTGGTCAAGATATATTCTGCGCCCTGGTCCATGCATTCTTTAAGTTGGTAATACACTCGATTTGTCTTATCCATCACTCTTATAAAATCTTTTTCTCCTCCAATATCCTTTATAGAAGGAGGGATTGTGACTCCAAGCTCTGGATCGTATTTCTGGGTCGTTAATGTTGCCATTCGGTGCCGCTTGAGCTGGGCAAAACAGCAAGCTGAAACAACAATATCAAAAGTGAAATCCACATATTCCCACTCACGAAGTACAACATCATAAAATTCCATATGTTTACATGCTGATTTAATAAACTCCAGTTTCTCTTCCGGTTTTATGGTTTTAGCCCGGGCAAGACATTCCTTGAAAGATAAAAAGGATGATGAGTGCATCAGGGCAGCGATCAGCTTTGTGTCTCCATCAGGAGTATAATCAACCAATTGAACAGAATCACCTCTCTGCTGCCTTGGAGAATTTAGGATTAATTCTGAATGCTTTCTTAAATCATCATATGTCTTTGCATCAAAATCATTTGCTTCAGTAAAAAGAATGATCGAAGGCGCCACTTCTTTGGCCAGTTTAAAAATCTTCAGATTCAATTCCCTTAGTTCCGAAAGCTTTTGCGATGCAAACCTGCGGATAAACAACTCCAGGTTCCTAGCGTTGATTGTCATTCCAAGCTGGCCTTTTGTCGCCAAACTCACTACATACCTGGCATCTTCCTTGGCCCAGCCGTCTAAAATAGAGTGCTTTTTAGGATTTTCAGCTAATTCTTTATGCTGGCTGAAAAAATACGGGCTCAATTTTTTATAGAGCTCATAATAGAGCGCATTCTGCTCCTGAATTGTTTTCAAAAAGACATCCTTCTTCCCTGCTTTTTTAACTTCTTCTGGAAGCACAAAATCTGCTTTAAGAGTAATATAGCGCTGGGATTTTTCTGTATAAGAGCAAAGGCGGTATTTTTCTATTTCTTCTATTGCTAAACGGCTGATTTCAATAATATCAAAGTTAAACACAGCATGTTCGGCTACAGAATGATGGCCCATCTTAAAAATTATATTCCTGTTTGACCTGCGCGCTCTCTCTACTTCAGCTCTTGCTATTCTTCGCAGTTCATCTATCGGACGGGGGTCACGGGAAATGCGGGCATAGGAAGCCGAGAGGGTCTCAGGAGTTACATCTTCTCTGGGAGCAGCAGACTTTTTTAGTTCTTCTAAAACTTCTTTATCAACATTATATCCAGCAAGGAGAACTTTCATGATGTTTACTAACATAAAAAGAGGGGACAAAAAAGTCAACTCCTTACTTCTAACTATTTTTATCTAATGAGATTGCCACGTCGCTTCGCTCCTCGCAATCAGGCTGTGTCACAATTCGAAAAAATGGAAAATTCAGTAAAAGATTTCCCATTTGAGGCTAAAATTAGGGTAAATAAGTATTTTAAATACTCTTTTTTAGGTAAAATATCGTGTTTATTTCCCATTTTAAATCCGGTACTTAATTGTGACACAGCCTGAATGACAGAGGCAACCTTCCTCACTCCTCTCTCCTCACTCTTTACTTTTCACTATTTCTTAGCCAGTCTAGCAGGTCTAGCCCATATAGACCTTATTACTCCTCACTCCTCACTTTTCACTCTTTTCTTCCTGGTCTAGCTCTTCTATCTCTTACTGTTAATTAAATTTACAGCCGCAGCTATTTTTGACTTTTTTTTTATGATAGAATCTTTAAAGTGAATATTAGAAAAAAAGCAACAGGAGGGGAATCGACAGATGAAAAAAAACATTAAATTATTGGCATTTTTGACAGGCATGTGCCTTATGATGTTTGCTTCTATTTTTATGCTTGGGAACAAACCCGAAGAAAAAATATCAAAATTAGGAAAATACAAAGGATATTCTTCCCCAATTTATAATGAATGGATACGAACTTCCCAGTATGTCGCAGTCAGAGACGGCACCAAATTAGCAGTAGACATTTACCGTCCTGCTAAGGATGGCAAGCCAATTAACGAACCTCTTCCTTTGATTTGGACTCATACCCGTTACCACCGTGCTTATGTTGATAAAGATGGCAAGATCAAGTCCATGATCGATTCCCCGTGGCTTCAGAAAATTCTCAAACATGGCTACGTAGTTGCTTCCGTAGATTTAAGGGGAACAGGTGCTTCATACGGCACCAGAAGAGGGAGTTTCACGCCCGAAGAAGCTCTTGACGGGTATGATATAACAGAGTGGTTTGCCAAACAGCCCTGGTGTGATGGCAACATCGGGATGTACGGCGGCTCATATTTAGGAATCACCCAGCTACTCACCGCAGGCACAGGACCACCGCATCTTAAAGCTATAATTCCTTCTGTTGCCATGTTTGATGTCTATTCCTTCACCTACCCAGGAGGGATTTATCAAGATGATTTCATCAAGGAATGGAGCGGTCTTGTTAAGAAGCTTGATCAAGAAATACCAGCAGCCCATGTGGATGAGGATTCCAAATTTATCCTGATAAAAGAGGCGCTCTTACAACACAAGAATAATATTTATGCAAATGATTATGCTTCCATTAATCAGTACCGTGATTCTTTGATTGAGGGGACAAAGATTCAACCATGTTTAGAATGGAGCCCGCACACTTATTATAAAGGAATCAATGAGAAAGGTTCCCACACTGCTATTTACTACGTATCGGGGTGGTATGACATATGGCCTCGGGATTCTCTAACTTGGTTTAACAACCTAAAAAATCCCCAAAAAATTATCATTACCCCATGGCCTCACAGCGGAAGATCCACCCAAGGTTGGGTAAAGACTGTCAGCCCCTTAATCGGATTTGACTTTAACTTTGACATTACTGCTGAGTACCTGCGGTGGTATGATTACTGGCTAAAGGGAATCGATAACGGAATAATGGATGAACCGCCGATTTCATATTTCACTATAGGTGCTCCAGAAGACAAAGCTTGGCGTACAGCTACACAGTGGCCCCTTTCTCAAGAAAGGCCGACTGTCTTTTATTTCCATAAAGGACCTTCAGGAAGTGTT
Source organism: Candidatus Aminicenantota bacterium (assembly GCA_014859315.1). Taxonomy (GTDB): domain Bacteria; phylum Acidobacteriota; class Aminicenantia; order Aminicenantales; family Aminicenantaceae; genus Kmv29. Next base: position 11,375 of record JACUUK010000041.1, on the reverse strand, counting down.
AGTTCTATAAACGATGGCCTGCTCAAAACCAAACTGCCGACTTCTTCCTCAAGAAATGATGACTATACAGTGGATTATTCTACAAGCAGCGGAGAATCAACGCGCTGGCACAATGGACGTGGGAGGGAGTTTGAATATCCGATTATGACTTCAAATGATGAAAAGGCATTGACTTACACATCACTTCCCCTTGAAGAAGATATTGAGATAACCGGGCATCCTGTTGTCAATCTATGGGTAAGCTCGACTGCAGAGGATGGAGACTTTTTTGTCTACCTGGAAGAAGTCGATAAAAGTGGCTCTTCCCGTTATATCACCGAAGGAATGCTCAGGGCTTCTCACAGAAAACTTTCTCACCCGCCTTACAATTACATAGGCCTTCCCTATCACCGAAGTTTCAAAGAAGATATCCTGCCTTTAAATCCTGGAGAGCCCACAAACCTGGTCTTTGATCTCCACCCAACCTCTAATATTTTTAATAAAGGGCACAGAATCAGAGTCACAATCACCTGTGCAGATCAAAAAAGCTTCTATACGCCAGAACTCTCACCTCCACCCACTGTCACAATCTATCGCTCAAGTCAGCATGCTTCTTTTATTTCTCTTCCTGTAATTTCACAGGTCGAAGAAGAGATTGGAGAAAGCCAATTTATATTAATTATCCTTGTGCTTTTAACCATTATCCTTGCAGTCATCTTCCTCTTTTACTTCTTGAAATCACGGCAGAAAAACAATCTTAAGGTCTGAAGAAAAACATTGCTGGCGTAGAAACAATCTGACTACAACACAAGTACAAAAATTTATTTTCCAGGTCAGCCTTTCATCACTCCAAGAGGGACAACCTTAACCACTAATTTCCCTAACCCGACTTCATGAGAAATCCTAACAACCTCATCGACATTTTTATAAGCCTGGGAAGCTTCCTCGGCAACTCCTTTCCAGCTTGTGGATTTTAATTCAATCCCCTGAGATTCCAGGTCTTTTTTGATCTGTTCTCCCCGGAAGCGGCGTAATGCTTCATGCCTGGACATTAACCTTCCTGCACCATGGGCTGTGGAACCAAAGCTGAGTTCCTCAGCTCTATCAGTTCCAGCCAGAATATAAGAAGCGGTCCCCATACTACCAGGTATTATCACAGGCTGCCCAACAGACCTGTAAACTTCAGGAATCTCTTCTCTCCCTGGTCCAAAGCTTCGAGTAGCTCCTTTTCGATGAACACAGACTTTCCTTTTTTGTCCATTAATCTCATGGGTTTCGAATTTCGCCACATTATGGCAAACATCATAAACCTGTTCCATACCCTCGTTTGTTCCCATGACCTTTTTAAAGACTTCTCTGACATAATGGGCAATCATCTGCCTGTTGGCAAAGGCAAAATTCACTGCAGCACACATGGCTTTATAATATTTCTGCCCCAATTCCGAGCGAATCTGCGCATTTATCAACTCTCTGTCAGGCAGATCTTTTATCCCGAACTTGTTCTCCATCATCCTGATATAGTCTGAAGCAACCTGATGCCCTAACCCTCGGCTTCCGCAATGAATCATCACAAGGATTTGTCCCTTTCCCTGAATCCCAAAGGCCTTCGCAGTCCGTTCATCGTAAATTTCAGAAACCTTCTGTATTTCAAGAAAATGGTTGCCTGCTCCCAATGTTCCTAATTGTGGAAGGCCCCTCTCTTTCGCCCTATGCGTGAGGCAACCTGGGTCAGCATCCCTCATTCTTCCATACTCTTCTGTTTTTTCTAAATCATCCTTTGTGCCATATCCATTTTCAACTGCCCATTCGGCCCCTTTCGCACATACTTCTTCCAAGACAGAATAACTCAGGTGTGCAGCCCTCCCCTTGCCCACTCCAGCAGGGACTTCCTTGAAAATTTCATCCAATAGACTTTTTATATTGCTTTTAATTTCTTCTGCAAAGAAATTTGTTTTTATCACTCGCACTCCGCAGTTTATGTCATATCCAACACCGCCGGGTGAAATTATCCCTTCATCCAAATCAAAAGCCGCTACTCCTCCGATTGGAAACCCATAGCCCTGATGGGCGTCTGGCATCACATAAGAGGCTTTTTGAATACCTTTCAGGCAGGCAACATTTTTTGCCTGTTGAAGAGTCATATCCCGCTTAACGCTTTCGAGCAGTTTTGAAGAAATATAAATGCGTGCAGGAACCCTCATGGAACCCTGCCTTGGGATTTCCCAAATGTTCTCATTTATCTTTTTTAGTTCCATTTTTATCTCCTCAGACATCGACCACAACCTGGACTAAAAATTGGTTGTTTTTCTCGATTTTCATTTCATTATAGGTAATGGCCTTGATGCCTCCATAAACTTTATATTTTTCCGAAAAATAATCCCCCTGAAAACAGGCTGACAATCTATAATTACCCTCTGCCTGTTCGATTTTAAGATCTTTGACAGAAGCTAAAATAAATCCCTTTGCATCAAACAAATATAATATTTCTTCTAAAAAATTGACAAGAAGTTGTTTCGTGTCTTTCCCCATAGTAAAAACATCTTGATTCACCCTTTTTTGAATCTTATCTATATCCCACATTAGCGAACATACGGCAAGTGCTGCATTCATGAAAGCTTCTTCGAGTGTAAACCCAAAGGCTTGAAATTTTGCATCAGCAGTATGCTGAAGAAACCTGTATTTTTCCATCTGACTTCCTTTTATTAATCTTTTGCTTGGTTTTTGATTAAAATCTTCTCAAATAACATCCACACGGGAGATTACATCTTTATTTATAATCAACTATGAATAATAAATCAAACCTGCGATGGGCATTGTCCAATAAATTGTGTGAAATTTTAATAAGGAGTAATGATCGGATGAATTTAAGGGGATGGAGGATGCGACGCCATCCCCTCAAATTCATCTCTCTTTCTGCTTTTATCTACCCAGGTATCCATTATTGTGATGAGCCTTGACAGTAAAGATGTTTATTGGCCAGCTATTTGGTTGAATCGAAAACACCTGCAATCGGCTTTTCACAAAACGGGCATTGCGAATTGCGAATGAGGTTTTTAGAGGTAAAAAAGCCCTGCCTTCGAATAAGTGTTTTTCCGCAATAATGGCAAATTGTATCTTCGGATTCTCCTAAGACATTCCCAATATAAATATAATGAAGGCCTTCTGCTTTCCCGATGGAAAAGGCCTTTCGCAGTGTCTCAAGAGGAGTCGCAATAGCGTCCGTATACTTATAATCTGGATGAAACCGGCTGATGTGCCAGGGGATATCTGGATCCAGTCCCGCAATAAATCGGGCAATTTCTGTAAGCTCCGCCTCTCCATCGTTCTTGCTAGGAACAACAAGAGTTGTGACTTCTACCCATATTCCAAGCTCTTTCATAAACCGAATGGAATCAAGAACCGGCTTCAAATGTCCTTTGCAAATCGTTTGATAGAACTCTTCATGAAACGATTTTAAATCCACATTGCATGCATCCAGATAAGGGGCGATCGCTTTCAGGGCCTCCTTAGTCATATAACCATTTGTCACAAAGACATTCCCAAGACCTGCTTTATTTGCAAGTTTTGCTGTATCAAAAGCATACTCGAAAAAAATTGTTGGCTCGGTATAAGTATAAGATATGCTCCGGCATCCACGCTTCTTTGCTTCTGAAACAATGTTTTCTGGGGAGAGTTTATACCCCCCTTCCTCAGGATGATTTCTTTTTGTAACCTGAGAAATCTGCCAGTTCTGGCAAAAATAGCAGTGAAAATTACATCCAATAGTTGCGATTGAAAAAGAACTTGTTCCAGGCAGAAAATGATAAAGTGGTTTTTTTTCAATTGGGTCCACATGTGCTGTAATCACTTCCCCATAAACATGTGTATAAAGCTTACCTGACCTGTTCTGCCTCACGCCACAGAAACCAAACTTCGAAGGGTTAATCTGGCAATGATGATTGCATAGAAAACAGAAGACTTTCTGATTATCCAGTGAACGGTAAAGCATTGCTTCCTTAATCATTTTACTTTCTCGGCTTATAAATTTTCATCATAGATTTTTATATTTTTAAAATGTATAAAAAAAACATTAAATCACTTTTGTTTGCACTCTGAATTATCTTTGCCCTTTCTGTGGCCTGTGGAACTAAATTTTTCTGCAGATGGACATACATGGCGAAGCACACAAAATATACAATCTGTCTTGCGTGCCTGACAAACCTTACGTCCATGGTTAACAAGCATGTAATTGAAATCAAGCCAGTCGCTTTTAGGAACTATTGCCATCAAATCTTTTTCAATTTTAACGGGATCTTTTTCTTTACTCAACCCCAATCGCCAAGAAAGACGCCGCACATGAGTATCAACAGCAATTCCCTCAGCTTTCTGAAAAGCGGTTGAAAGGACAATATTGGCTGTTTTCCTTGCCACACCAGGAAGACTGACCAAGTCATTCATATTATCAGGGATATTTCCTGAAAAGTCAGATTCAATTTTTTGACAGGCATTTATGATGTTTCTGGCTTTGTTCCGAAAAAAGCCCGTGGATTTTATTTCTTCCTCAAAATCCTTTTGATTCGCCTTGGCAAAATCTCCTGCAGTTTTATATTTTTTAAATAAATTAGCGGTTATCTGATTAACCTTTTCATCTGTGCACTGAGCTGACAGGATTGTAGCAACAAGAATCTGGATGGGAGTTTCAAATTTTAATGCTGTCCGGCTTTCTGGATAATTTTGCCGTAAAATTTTTACTATCTCAGCTACTCTTTTTTGTTGACTCTGCATATTTTTCCCTTTAAAAAAAACATTCCTCTGAAAAACACCCCCCAGAAAACTCGGGTTCTGCAGCTATGAAATCCCTGTCATCTCCGTACTGGCCTTCCTCCTTCGAACGAAAAGACAGCACCTGATTTTTCTTTGTTCCATATCTATAAACTGTTATTCCTTTGCATCTCATTGCATGGGCCATGAAATAAATGTTCCTAACATCTTCGACTGTTGCTTCAGTGGGAAGGTTTATAGTCTTTGAAACAGAATTATCTGTATATTTCTGAAAAGCAGCTTGTATTTTTAAATGTTCTTCAGGAAGAATATCAAAAGCTGTGACAAAAAGTTCTCGCATGTCTTCAGGAACTTCCTTCATTTTCTGGATGGAACCTAATCTCCCGGCATTAGCCACTATTTCTTTTGAATCAAGGCCCCTTCGATGCAATTCCAATTCAAAAATAGGTTGAACCTCAAAAAGCCGGGCTCCTGATAAAACTCTGCGGACATAACTTAAGGCGAAAAGCGGCTCTATACCACTCGAACAATTGGCTAAAATACTTATCGTTCCAGTTGGGGCGATCGTATTGACTGTTGCATTGCGCAACTTGAGGCCTTTCTCAAAATAAACTGAGTGCCCATAATTGGAGAAAACTCCTCTTTCTTCGGCCAAAGATTCCGAAGCTTTTATGGAAACCTGGTGGAACATTCTCATCAGTTTAGTAGCAATCTGTTCTGCTTTTTCACTGTTATAAGGAATTCCCAGTTTGATTAACATGTCTGCAAATCCCATCACTCCAAGGCCAATCTTTCGGTTAGCTAACGTCATTTCCTTAATTTTTTCCAAGGGATATTTATTGACTTCTATAACATCATCGAGAAAACGAATGCCCCACGATATTGCTTCCTTTAGTCTTTCCCAATCAATATCACCTGACTCAACAAATTTGGACAGATTTATAGAACCCAGGTTACAACTTTCATAAGGATAAAGAGGCACTTCTCCACATGGGTTCGTAGCTTCTATTCTTCCAAGCTTAAGGAGAGGATTATGGCGGTTAATCTCATCAAGAAAAATAAGGCCTGGATCTCCTGAACGCCATGCTGCATAGATAATTAAATCAAACAGGGATTTTGCATTAATGGATTTAACTTTTTCTTGAGTCCTTGGGTTAATCAAATCGAATGATTCATTTTTCCCTGCAGCTTCCATGAATTCATCCGTAACACCCACAGATAAATTAAAATTCGAAAAAGAATCTTTTTCGAGCTTTGCTTCTACAAAATCAAAGATGTCCGGATGGTCACACCGCAAGATTCCCATGTTTGCCCCACGTCTTCTTCCGCCCTGAACAATCACTTTTGTCGCCTCATTAAATACGTTCATAAAAGATACAGGGCCAGAAGCTTTTCCTTTGGTCGTTGAAACCAAATCATCTTTTGGCCTTAAATGAGAAAAGTCAAAGCCGCAACCCCCGCCTGTCTGATGAATACAAGCCATATTCTTGAGTGAATCAAAGATTGCTTCCATCGAATCTTCAACAGGAAGGACAAAACATGCTGATAGTTGACCTATAGGCGTTCCCGCATTCATTAAGGTGGGAGAGTTCGGCAGGAATTCCAGATTTGCCATCATTCGAAAGAACCGCTCTTCGACCTCATCCTTTGAGTAATCCGACTTAAACTCAACCTCAGCTTCGCTCACTGATTTAGCTACTCTCTTGAAAAGTTCTTTCGGGCTTTCAATGATGTTTTGATTATCATCCTTTAATAGATAGCGCTTCTTTAGAACAAACAAGGCGTTCAAAGGAAGCTTCAGGTCATCTTTGACGCCATAGATGCCCTTAACACGACGGAGTTCCTGGCGTTCTTTTCGATATAGAATATACTTTTTGGCAATCGATATATGACCCGACTGCATCAGTACTTTTTCTACAATATCCTGAATGTTTTCGACTGTTGGAACTCTTTCTTTGTAAAGTCTGGCAATTTCCTCTAATACTCTTGTAAGTGTGGCCTCAGTTATCTTGTCTGCTTGCTCTATATCAGGAATCACTCTGTGAGCTGCCCTGAAAATGGCTTTTTGTATTTTTTGCTGATTAAAATCAACAAAAGAGCCATCTCTTTTCTGAACTTTTGAAGGAAGTTTGAGAAAATTATTTACTTTCACTTGAATCTTCCCAATTCAGAGCGCAATCGGATAAATCGAAGTATATCACTCCGGCAGATAATCCCCAGTACTTTTTCCCCTTCCATAACAGGGATCTGGTGAATATCCTTCTCTGTTAGACTTCTAAGAACATTGCGGCCATTAGCATTCGGAGATACAGCTTTCAAGCTTTCCCGTGGCGTCATGATTTCCCGAACAGTCATTTCTGACCACTTTTCTCTTGGAGCTTCTTTTACATCCTCTAAACAAACAATCCCTTGAAGCCTTTCCTTCTCTAAAACAAGAAATACCCGACCTTTCCCTTTCAGGATGTATTCATCCACCAATTCTTTAACAGGCATGGCGCTCTGAACTGATTCGAAATTACGTGTCATCAAATCTTCTGCCCTTATTCCTATAAGAACAGAGTCAAGCATGACTTGCTGGTACCCTCTCACAGCCGCACTGTGAAGAAACCATCCTACAAATACAAGCCAAAAGCCAGAAATGTTCCCATTTATAACCTGAAAAATTCCTATGAAAATCAAGAAAAACGCAAATCCCTGACCAATTTGAGAAGCGATTCTTGTAGCTTTTCTGAGATTTCCAGTACTCTTCCAGAGAATAGCCCTCAAAATTCTTCCTCCATCCATTGGAAAACCAGGAAGAAGATTAAAAATCGCAAGTATAGTATTAATGAGCGCCAGGTACTCAAAAGAAGACTGAAGCGGCTCGCTAACCCCTTTGAATGCGAGAGATAGGATGAAAAACAAAAGGCCAAGCATTAAACTGGCCATTGGGCCAACCAGAGCCATCACTAATTCTTTCAAAGGTTGTTTAGGTTCTTCGCTAATTTGCGCCACTCCACCAAGGATAAAGAGAGTAATGCTCCGCACCCTCTCTCCTTGTTTTTGAGCAACAAGGGAATGCGCTAATTCATGAACTAAGACAGAAGCGAATATAAGAAGACTTGTGAAAACAGCTACTACCCAATACTGGCTCGTAGGCCAATTGGAGAATTCCTTAGGAAAATAAGATACACCCAACACCCAGGTAAATAGAATAAATATGACAACCCAGCTGGAATCGATAAAAATGTCTATCCCGGATATCCTACCAACCCGCAACGAGTGCTTCATGGTGATTCTCCTTATTTACCCTGTCTTTTTATGATTTCAAGCTAAATAACAAGGCCTGTATTTCACAGGAAATACCTGAGTTCATTCTTTCCCCTTAAACAACAAGCATTTTTTCTATTGTCCCTAATGCTTTTTGCCTGATTTCAGAAGGGACCTCTATCTTGTATCGATTTTCTTCTAATGCTTTAAGGATGCTTCTTAAATCTATTTTTTTCATATTTGAACAAAGGGCCGTTTCCTTCAATGGGTAGAAATTGGTATCTGGATTCTCTTTTTTCAATCGATAAATCATGCCTATTTCTGTGCCTATGATTATATGCTTCTTTGATGTCACCCTTGCTTCCAGAACCATTTTTCCAGTGGAAAGAACCTTATCAGCAAGGTCAATAACTTCTGGACGGCACTCTGGATGAACCCATACTTCTGCATCAGGATAGAGGGCCCGTTTTTTCAGAACATCTTCTTTCATGATTTTGTCGTGGACATAACAATATCCTTCCCATGGGATGACTCTTTTCTGAGCGAAGCGAGATACATATGCTGCAAGATTTTTATCAGGAACAAAAAGAACCGTATCGCAATCGATAGAGTCTACAATCTTAGCAGCATTAGATGATGTGCAGCATATATCACATTCGGCTTTGACTTCTGCGTTTGTGTTTATGTAGCAAACCACTTCTGCTTCTGGATAATTTTTCTTCCATGCCTTAACCTCTGGGGCTGTTGCCATGTCTGCCATAGGGCACCCAGCATCAATTTCAGGAAGAAGAACAGTCTTTTCAGGCGCCAACATTTTTGCTGTCTCTGCCATAAAGAAAACTCCGCAAAATACAATCATCGGTTCCTTAAGCGATGCTGCTTTTCTGCTAAGCTCCAATGAATCTCCGACAAAATCAGCAATGTCTTGAACATCAGCGATTTGATAATTATGAGCCAGAATAATAGCGTTTTTTTCTTTTTTCAATTGTTTTATCCTGGAAATGAGCTCTTCCTTATTCATTTTTTACTGCTTCCCTTAAAATAAAGGCAATATTTTCCCAAGTGGCCATAAATCTTAAATCCTCACCTTTTGGCACCACAATGAGGACACTCTTGAACTCCTTTTTTCATTGGCTTTCCACATTGAGGACAATTTTCCAATTCAACCTGGCATTTCTGGCAAATTTCTTCAAATCCATTTAAAGGGCCATCACAGTAAGGACAGTTTACAATAACAGGCTTCACGTCCATTTTCGAATCACTAATTTTTCTTTTGGCCTTTTGTTTTTCCTTAAAATCTTCGATTGCCTTATGTAGAGCATCCGCACCCAAGTTGGAGCAATGCAGCTTATTTTTAGGCAATCCACCTAATCCTTTGGCAACGCTTTTATTTGTAATTTTCATTGCTTCTTCCAGGGTCTTTCCTTTAGTCATCTCGCTCACCATGCTTGAGACAGCAATGGCAGCTCCACAGCCAAATGTCTGGAATTTAACATCGGCAATTCGATTGTTCTTCACTTTAATATAAAATGTCATCATATCGCCGCATACAGGATTTCCAACTTCTCCGACTCCATCAGCATCCTTAATAACCCCGACATTGCGAGGATTTTGAAAATGTTCCATGACTTTTTCGTTATATATCATTGTGCTTTTCCTCCAGGTATTTGGTATAAAGGGGAGACATTTTCCTCAGCTTCTCAATAATAGGAGGAAAGACCTCCAGAAGATAGTCAATATCTTCTGGAGTTGTCCCTTCAATCAAACTAAAAACGATTGACCCCTGTGCAACAGCAGCGTCGATTCCCATCGCCTGAAGCACATGGGATACTTTCAGAGTTTTAGATGTACAGGCCGAACCGCTGGACACTTCAACCCCTTGCATATCAAGGCCTAACAGCATCGATTCTCCTTCGACAAACTTGATGCAAAAGCTTGCATGATAAGGAAGCCTATTTTTACGATGGCCTGTAAGAACCACATGGTCCACCTGTTCAGGAAGTTCCTTTATCAATTTATCCCTTAAAGTTATCAATTGTTGATTCCTTTGTTCCATTTGCTTTAGAGCAAGCTTAGCAGCTGTGCCAAGACCTACTATCCCCGCAACATTTTCTGTTCCGGCCCTTTTCCCGTTCTCCTGTATACCTCCATCAATAAGTGAATCTATCTTTGTTCCTTTTTTAACATATAGAGCTGCGCACCCGCTTGGGCCATAAAATTGATTCCCTGACAAACTCAACAAGTCCACTCCAAGCGAATTAACATCAACAGGAATATTGCCTGCTGCTGCAACTGCGTCTGTGTGGAAAACAACATCATTCTCCTGGCAAATGGCAGAAATCTCCCTAATGGGCTCTATGGTGCCGACCTCACTGTTTGCAAACATCACAGAAACCAATATTGTCTGCGGAGTCAATGCTTTTTTCACATCATCAGGATCAACCAATCCATATTTATCCACAGGAACATAGCTTAATTTAAAACCTTGTTTTTCCAGCTTCGATGCAGGACGTAGAACAGATTGATGTTCAATGGAAGAAACTATGATATGGTTTCCTTTGTTACTATTGGCTGATGCAACTCCTTTTAAAGCGAAGTTATTGGATTCTGAACCGCTGGAAGTAAATAATATTTCAGAAGGCTGTGAATTTATCAGCCGGGCAACTTCCTCTCTGGTTTTCTCTATTGCCTGTAAAGATTTCTGGCCAAGTGAATGAATACTTTGGGGATTTCCAAAATGCTCATTAAAATAAGGAAGCATGGCTTCTAAAACAAACGGGTGCATAGGAGTTGATGCAATGTGATCGAAATATACCATTCTCATTAGAATCTAATTAAATGTAATTTTCAGAAACTAACATTATATACTATATAGTATTATAACCTATGGCTCCTAATAGTATTATAACCTATGGCTCCTATACAGCAATAACCTCTTTTATCTCAGGAATTTCTTTTTTCAAGAATTTTTCAATTCCCATCTTTAAAGTCATCTGGGACATTGGACAGCCCCTGCAAGCTCCTGTCAATTTGACTTTTACTACTCCATCTTTCACTTCCACGAGCTCGACATTTCCTCCATCAGCGATGAGACTGGGCCGAACCTTGTCCAGTGCTTTTTCAACTTTTTTCTTCATGAAGATTTCCTCCTTAAAACATAAATATTTTCTTATTCTACCTACTTAAAGGCTAATATATTTATAAACCTTTTTTATATCAAAAACCACGCCTTTTTTGGAAATTTTTCTGTGTGCTCTCTGATTTCGGTTTTTTTCGGCTTCCAGAGAAGAGTCTATATATTAATTCCTATTTTTCCTATCAATTCGATTGATATTATCAACATTATTAGATTAAAGAAAAAGTATCTTGAAGTCAACCGATTTTTT
>JACUUK010000179.1 GCA_014859315.1 Candidatus Aminicenantota bacterium | reverse complement strand
AGATTGTTTTCAGCCAGATTAGCCATCTCCTGATCGATATTCACTCCTTCCCTGGAGAACTCCAGCTCTGGGGCGCTCTCAAAGTCTCCAGACAGGTGAGTGGGGTGGGTCCTCTTGAGCTGGACAGGTGAGGCCTGGTGGATTGAGCGTTCCAGCGCTTTTTGAAAAGAAAAAACCATGGATTTGTAATTGGGGGTCTCTGCATTGGCAACGTTGGTTGAGACAATTTTGTGTCGTGAAGCGCTTAGATCTAAAGACCGGCTAAGAAAGCCGATGGTCTGGTCGAATAATTGTCGAGTAGACATCTTTTATAACCTCCTTTCGGTTACTTAATGCCCCTCACGGAACCGTGCTTGGAGATTTCCCCCACACGGCTCTTCGGTAATACTTCCTCAGCACGAGGACAGAGTATAGGTCAGGTGATATATCTTCGGTTTAGGCAGCGGATTGTATTTCTTAAAGTTGCAGTACTGGGCATAAGTGAAACTCTTCTTCTGGCTTCGCCTGTTTATCCATTTATATGCAAGTTTGGATGTCTCACGAGCGAACTCTCTTAACGCCGGCATGTTTCCACTTATCCCGTAATACCGATAGTGGCCGATCAGTTTTAACCTGTAAACCTTCCACCATTCCGCCAACGTCACTTGGTTCCGTACTTTCTTTAACCACTGATTCACGACTTTTAGCTTTTGCCTAAACCTTTTACTGCTGGTCTTCCGCCCTAACTTGAACTTTCCTCTCCTGGTCTTATCGCAATAGTGCGTAAATCCCAGAAAATCAAAGGTCGCCACTTTCCCACCTTCTCGCTGTGCCTTCTCCCACTCATAACGTCCAAACCCGATGACCCTCGATTTGCCCTCTCCGATCCTTAACCCAAACTTATCCAGCCTCTGCTTCAACATCTCCTCAAAGGCTTTGGCTTCATCGCCTCTCTGAAAGCAAACAATGAAATCATCGCAATATCGGATCAGTTGGACGTACCCGTTCAGCTGCTTCTTGACAACTTTCTTAAACCATAGATCCAAAATGTAATGGAGATAAATGTTGGCAAGTATCGGGCTGATGATGCCTCCCTGAGGAGTCCCTTGGCTCACCTCTATATACTTGCCCTCTTCCATTACTCCAGCCCTTAAGAAACGTCCTATCAGCCGCAATAAGCTTGTGTCTCTAATCCTTTCCCTCAAGCATCTCATTAGCCATCCGTGGTCTATGGTATCAAAGAATTTCTCGATATCCATATCCACCACATAGTTGACGGGCCTGGTCATGATCGTTTTGTCCAGCACATCTAAGGCATCATGACAACTTTGGTTAGGTCGAAATCCAAAAGATACATCCATGAAATCCACCTCGAAGATCGCCTCAAGAATCTTCTTTATCCCCATCTGAACGATCTTATCCTCCACCGCCGGTATCCCTAACCCTCGCTTACTCCCATCGGGTTTGGGAATGTACACTCGCCTGACCGGCTGGGGCCGATACTGTTTCGCCTTCAATTTTCCTACCAATCCCTTGAGGTTCTCTTCTAAGTTGACTCCATACTCCTGTACACTTACCCCATCAACCCCAGAAGCCTTATCCCTTTTCAGCTCCCAGAAACATTCCTTGAGAAAATCCTCTGTCAGTAAATGTGCCAAAGAGATAAAATTGCACTTCGGATCTTCTCTGGCTCGTAGAGTTAGAGACTCAAGTTTCGTTGTCACCTGTCCCCCAGTTCTGTGTGTCCGGCAGATGTCTCCCTTGAACCCCTTCGCATTACCGCTACCCCCTTCTCTCCATCCGCTTTCACGGACTTCTTCGATATTATGGGATAGTCCGACGGCCAATGTATAATTTCTTGCCGATCCTCACCGTCTATAGGCTTGTCACAGCATTCTCTTAGGGAATACATCGGCCCTCCCGAGTTCCCATGAGTTCCTTTTGTCATCTCGCTACGGTCTCAGACCCCGTCGGGTTCTCATAACCTCGCCCTTGCGGTTATAAGATTGCTGCCTGCCCCTTAATGAACAGTATCGGCCTCCGACACGATGGTTGATTTCGGGGCTCAATCCCTTCACTTGCGTTGCGGCTCGATGACTCCTTGTTCCTTCCATTTAGCTATTTAGGCCTTGCAATAGCCTAATAGGCTAAAGGTTAGACTAAGTGTTGGGCTGGTGGCTAACCTTTACCCAAATAGGACTTCCCACCTTTCTTTAGGCAGGGCACCTACAAGAACTCATAAGCTTTGCTCGGCATACTCATTTGCTCACCCTCCAAGATAATAGAATCTAAAACTTAAAATCTGAGAATTTATCTCTCACATTTTCAGAAATCTACAGCGAAGAACTCCCCTCCCCTTGTGGGAGGGAACAAAGGGGAGGGGGGACCAAATTCTTCTTGTCCACCCCCACCCCCACCCTCCCCCAACAAGGGGGAGGGGATTATTTGGGAAATTTCAAATATTTTTGTGTAGAATTTAAATAACATCAGACATCACGGTAAATCAGGAACACACGAGCTAAGTGGTTGAAAACATTGAA
>JACUUK010000178.1 GCA_014859315.1 Candidatus Aminicenantota bacterium | reverse complement strand
CTTCCTTTTATTAAGAAAAGCTTCTCAGATTCATAAAAAATGCTTTTCCCATACATCGAGAGAAGACCCTCACCCTCCTAATCATCGCAAAAGGTGATTGACTCAGAATTTCTTTTTACTATAATCAAGTTAAAATAAAAAGTGAGAAATAAACTAAAAACCAGAAAAAACAAACCCAATAATTCTATCAACGTACTAATAGCAGAAGATGACTTTATTATCTGTCAAGAATTAGCAAAGACCATCACAGATTGGGGATATAATACTTTTATTGCCAAGGACGGCAATGAAGCATGGGAAATAATCCAGAATAAAGATGTCCGGATAGCTATTTTTGACTGGATGATACCTGGAATAAATGGCATTGAACTCTGCCGTAAAATTCGGGAAAGGTCCCATGAACAAGATAACGATGCAAAATATCTTTATACTATTCTTCTTACAGGAAAAGACCAGCAAGCAGACGTCATTCAGGGGCTTTCAGCAGGAGCCGACGATTATATGACCAAACCCTTTGATTTCCTCGAACTTAAAGTCAGAATTCAGAAAGGTGTTCGGATTATTGAATTAGAGGAAAAACGTATAAGGTTAGCAAGTTTCGACAGCTTGACAGAATTATGGAATCGAAAAAAAATTTTTGGTCTGCTTAATGAAGAATTTGAACGCAGTACCCGGGAAAACAATCCCATTGGGATCATTATGGTGGATATTGACCAGTTTAAAAAAATAAATGATACCTACGGACATCTTGTTGGGGACCACGTGTTAGTTGAAATTTCTTCTCGATTCAGAAAATCTCTTCGAGAATATGATAAAATCGGCCGGTATGGTGGAGATGAATTCCTGATTATTATCCCTGGATGTACGCCTGAGGATTTAATAATCATTTCAAAACGCCTCCGCAAGTCTATAAGTGAAAAAAAAATCAAAACAGTTGCTGGGCTTCTAAATGTGACAATCAGTCTTGGAGGAGTTTCTTCAAGAAGCTTCCCTTTTGATTCTCCAGAAAAGCTTATACAGGCCTCTGATAAAGCTCTCTATATTGCAAAATCAAAAGGGCGCAACAGATTATCCATTTATAAAGGGAGATAAATGCCAACACAAAAACCAAGCTCAAATAATAATATTTTTGACATTCCCTCCGCATTAGAAAGAACTGGAGGAGATTATTCTTTTCTCAAGGAACTTATCGATCTCTATATAGAGGAGTTTTCTACAAAGTTAAATCAGCTCAAGAAGGCTATAGCCCAAAAAAACTTCCCGGAAATTCAAGAAATTGGCCACAGTATAAAAGGCTCATCAGGAAATTTAAGTCTTCTCTTTCTTCAACAAGTATCCTATGAAGTAGAAAAAGCCGGAAAAGAAAAAGACATCACAAAAGCCGAGAAATCTACCCACTTTTTAGAAAATGAATCCAAAAGACTTAAAAGTTTTCTTGAAACACAGGAAGAATTTAAGTAAACACTGTAATAGACATAAATTTTAAATAGCATCCATTAAGGATTTCAAATATTTTTCTCCAACCTCTTCAAACCCTTTCTTAATCTTTATGACACCAAGTAAATATCGTCCCTTTTTTGCCAGGTAGATATTGTGATAATACCGGTCTTTAATGACAAATCCCGAAGTAATCTGATGGATGTCTTCCCTTTTCTTGGCCTGCAAGTATTTATCCAGCATATCCTGAGCGTCTGTTTGATCCTTGCCTTCTATTAAGAAACAGTCAAATTCATGTTCCTGAAGTCTATAACTCACGATGTATCCATCATGGAGAAAGCCATAACCTAAAAAATTTTTTAAAATGAATTTTTCGCTATTTGGAATAATCCCTTCTTTAGAAAACACATCAAGAAGAGACGGCCATTGCCATTTCTTTTCAAATTTCTTACAAATCTGCTGCCCAAAAAACTTCAAGTACTCTTCAGATTGCTTGTTGCACTCAAAACAGAGAAGTTTTACGTAATATTTACTTGCCAAAAAGTTCAAAGAACCTTCTTCTATATAACCTTGAATCCCTAATGAAATAAATGTATTATCTTGAAATCGTTCAGCACTATAAATGCCAAAGGCATTTTTTTCATTTCCCATGTCATATATTTCCACAGTTACAGAAATATCAGAATTTTCCTTCTTGTACTCACCTACTATCAATTGCTTAAAGTCATATGCCAAATATATCTCAGCCGCACCATTGATATACTCATAAAGCGTTTCTGAAAAATAGTTCTGTGCCTCGTTGACCAGAGACCAGGCTTTTAAATCTGGCAAGAGCTCTTGTATAGGCACAGTATCTTTTCTCCTGCTTTTCAATTCTTGTGTTAATCCAAAGCATAAAGGTATAAATATAGCTATCATCAAGCTTGCTATAATTTTTCCTTGAAAATCTCTCATGGTTTATCTCCAAACAGGAATCAATTCTGTATTTTAAAGACGATGCCTTATTTTTACAAGTTTTTTTCATCAAAGGTAAGCATCTATATTTCAGTAATGAGGGAAACATCTGACCTAATTGAGAAGTGCGGCGCCGGTTCCTCTCCATCCG
>JACUUK010000177.1 GCA_014859315.1 Candidatus Aminicenantota bacterium | reverse complement strand
CGGGCTTCTCTCACAAAAAATGGGGCCTGGCCCCAATTTTTTTATTTTGGGGGACCCCCGTTCGACAGTCATAGGTAAATGATAATCGCTTACTCTAATAATATCAATGGGTTAGAAGGGAATCAAAAAATTGGTGTGTGCCTACAGGTTTAGGCTGTTAAATGAACATCATAAACCTTCGGCGGCGATGCTATGTTTAATCTTTTCAATATGTTAGCCTGCTCTGCCGTTAGCTCTGTCCTCTGGAGAATACAGCCATCTTTTAAAGAAAATTCCCCCAAATGGCATCTCTCCATAACCGCCCGGATGCGGTCCCAGGTTTCCCCCGTCCCCCGCTCAGCAATCCGCACAAGAAGGAGTGCCAGGTAACAGAGAAGCACATGAGCCTGGATCCTCTCGTCCTTGCGATGAAAGAGCGGACGAAGTTCAAGGGTGGTCTTCAGAGTCCGGAAAGCTCGTTCCACTTCCATGAGCTGTTTGTAGCCCAAGGCTACATCCTCAGAGGAGAGCGTATCATCGGAAGTCGAGAGCAGATATTTGCCGTCCAGAGCCTCCTCCTCTCTGACTTTGGCCCAGTTGACCCTCAAGCGGCCATTTTTGCTCTGTTTGATCAACCGGCCCATGGTCCGATGAGAGATCAACGCACAGACTGCCTTCTTGTGAGCTTTCCCCCGCTGGTCACCCAGAGCCTTGATCTCTTCTTCGATCCTCTGGAGAGTCCTCTCTCGCATGGCATTGTCTTTTTTGGCCTGCTCGGGGTTTCGGACAAGAACAAACCGGCGACGACGCTCCCCGTCGCCCACAACGACCTCCTTGACCTCCAGGTTATCTTTGACTTTCTTGAAGCGGCCCTTGAAAGAGAGCGCTTCCTTATGGGCCTCCTGGCTGTCCCGAAGTTTCTCTCCCAGGATATAATGCCCTCCACCTCTCTGAAGAATGATGCGGTTCTCTTCGGAGTTCATTCCCCGGTCCATAACCCAGATACAGCGCGAAAGCTTCCAGCCCAAAAGGTCTGTCTTGATGCGCTCCACTGTCGTCATATCCTGAGTCGCACCGGGAAGAACCCAACAACGCACGGGAAGCCCTTCCTTGGTCACGGCCAGGCCAATAACCACTTGTGGCAAATCCGGACGTTTGTCCTTCGAGTGTCCGTACTGCCGTATTCCCTCTTCTTCCTCGCATTCCGCATAAGTGGTCGTGGTGTCGAAAAAGAGAAGATCAACTTCCAGGTTAAAAAGATCGGCCGTGGCGAAAAACACTTCCTTCTGGACCATCTCTTGATGTGCCAGGAGAAAATCCATGGCCCGGTACAGATGCTGAAGGGAGATAGCCTCGGGATTGCCCAAGGCCACATCCTCTCTTACCCATTCCTCAACCCCCCGCTTGGAGTCTGGGGCCAAGGCGCGGTTAGCCACCATGGCAAAAATGGCCCACTCCACGGCAAAAGCAAACTCTCTCTTCTTGAGCGCTTCTCTCAGCACGGTATGAAGGCCCAGGCGTTCCCAGAGTGTCCGCAGCAAGTATGCGCCTCCCATTGGCGCACTCTTTCGGAACTGCAAGCCTGGAGTGCCCAGAGAGGCCTGCGCCTGGAGCGCATCTTCGGGCGAGATAAATCGGCAAATACTTCTCACCAGCCTTCGGAGAGCCTCCACGTCAAGCGTGTCGGCCCGGCCAAAGGTGTAGAGCACCCGAGCGCGGGCAAAGCCGGTCTTGGGATCACGGACGTTATGGGCAAGCTGGACATAGGTGGTCGTCGATCCGTCCTTATTGTGACGGGAGATCGTTCGCACATACATGTCTATTTAATTATCATATACTACCTTATTTGTCAAGCATTTAATTATAATTCGCATGCCTACATGATTCTGGCTTTTCAGGGAAAGACTGTGTTGAAAAATAAATAACTTAGCCCCAAAATTATGCTAAAATATGCCTCTGACTGTCGAACCCGGGATAAAATGAGAAAAAAAAATAGCGATATCGATATTCTTATTGAGCTGGAGAAATCCATGGGATTCTTCAAATTTATCAGGCTGGAGCGCTATCTATCCTAATTATTGGGGGCTAAGGTAGATCTGGTTACTAAAAATGCCCTTAACTCTGTCCACGGCTTATTTCATAAATAACAATCCTCCGTGGAGTGGGATAAATGTGATTAGAAGATATACATGGGCTTGTTATAACTTTTTTTAAAAAGAACGCATTCTCTTTGTTGAGATGTTCTCAGACGATACAACAGAGAGATATTCATTCATTCCTTAACGCCTCAATGGGGTTCAGAACTGAGGCTTTCCTTGCTGGATAAACTCCAAAGAAAAGCCCTACTGAGACCGCAAACCCAAAAGCTAAAATTATTGATTCTAGAGAAACTCCAGTTGACCATTGTGTTGTCTTGCCCACAATAACAGAGCCGACTGATCCAATAAATATTCCTATCAATCCGCCAAAAATACTTAGGATTGAAGCTTCTAAAAGAAATTGAATCAGGATATCCTTCTGCCTAGCTCCTACTGCTCGCCGGACACCTATTTCGTTAGTTCTCTCCTTGATAGAA
>JACUUK010000040.1 GCA_014859315.1 Candidatus Aminicenantota bacterium | reverse complement strand
ATAAAATTATCAAAGCTCTTTTACATAGATATTCCGGAAATAAACCGGAGATTGGCTGTCATGGTTCTGAAGGCCGATATACCCATCAACAGCAAAATCTTTGACCTTCCCTCTCGGCTCTGCATCCCAATCGATTAATCGAACACCATTTAATTCAACCTGGATATGACTGCCTTTAAAAGCAATCTTCATATGATTCCATTCGCCGGCAGGTTTAAAAGCATCAACACTGGGAGCAACAGCATCATAGACTGAACCCGTCTTATGTATGCCTTCACCAGCGTCATTAATCTGAATTTCAAAAGAGTGATAAATGTAATCATTGTTTACTGGAACTTCAGGAACTCTTAAAAAAATCCCTGAATTTGTGAATTTATTCGAACACATATAATCCAGTTCGAGAATGAAATCTTTGTATTTCTTCACACTATACCAGAAAAGCCCCATGCCCCCTTGTGACTTCAAAATACCGTCTTTCTCATCCAGTTGAAAGTAACCAGGACCGTAATGATTCCATCCATGCTTGGAATATCTTCCATAACTTCTGCTCAATATCTCTTCATAGTCCTCATAGTAAGTTATGCTTTTGATGTAATCGATACCTTTTCTGACAGAAGGTGAAGGATTCCAGACCTCTTCTTCGTTTTCATATTCAATCGTTAGATAGCCATCGTAATTCTGGAGTGTAAGCTCAGCAAGAATCTCATAAATATTGGCTTTCCCCTGGCCAAAGGGCACATCATAGGCCTCTTTGGTGCCGAATTCATTGCGGTCCTTAATATGGACGTCTCGAATCCGGCCTTTGAGCAGACGCAAGGCTTCTGTAGGAATGAGGCCACCGCGCATCCAATGTCCTGTATCAGCACATGCTCCGATGCGTTCATCATAGTCCTTAACATTTGCAAGAACTTTTTCCGGCCGCGCATATTTTGAAGGCTCTGGATGATTGTGAATAGCAATATTTATATTGTATTCCTTGACCAAACGTTCAAGAATGGAAAAGTCATCATCCTTTGGTTCGGTCACTATGGTTTTAATCCCCATTTTCTTTGCAAAATCAAAAACTTTCCGCATGCTTTCCTCAGTCTTGCCGATATCAACTACCCCATAGCTCACAAGTTTAAGCCCTGTTTCTTTTAATTTCTCTCGAACAAGTTTAATCTGCTCATCTGTAAGATTATGTCCAAATCTCACATCAGGAATATCCTTGCTGAGCATCTGACCGGGATATGGCTGCAAGTATTCTATGCCAAGTTCTTTTGTTTTTTGGAGGGTATCGAAAAATGAAAACTTTCTGAAAGTCCAGCACTGCATTGCAATAGGGAACTTTTTTATCCTTACATTTTGATAATAGGTGCTTTCGGCACATTTTTCCATGCAGGACGGAGTGCTGTTATTTTCCTTGTATATTTTTCCTGGTTCATCCGCCCAAGACATAAAAATGCAGAACGCCAAAGCCAGTATTAATAAACATATTTTCTTTTTCATGATTTCTCCTTTTTGAAAAAGTAATCTGTTATTATTTTTTCACGATTTTTTCGGATTCCATTCCCCCTTGGCAACAGCAGGAATAAATGAGTCGAGATTCGGAGGAGGAAATATAATCGTACGCTCCTGCTCTGCACTCATATAAGCTGTCATTAAAAGTTCAGCAACATTGACTCCATCGCTGAAATTTTCTTCAGGACGCTTACCTGCCAGAAACGATTGTACCATATGACGGTTTTCCGCCTCATAACCGTATTCGCTTTCTTCATTACTCACAACCGGCATAAGACCAATCTCGGCATTCTGTTTCTCAACAAAGTCCTCACCAGCTGCTCCTTTTACATTCCTGCTTAAAAACAACCGCAGATTCGAATCCAATGTATTTATTATAAGGGAATATTCCGGCCCAAGTAATTCCATGGTCAAGCGCAGCCCGGCTCCTACATAACACCAGGATGTAGTTGCCTCGACAATTAATTTCTCGCCTTTTTCATCTTTGTATTCAATCAAGCAACGGGCAAAGTCCTCAGCAGGGCGGTTTATATAATCTGTTTTTCCATTACTGTTCTTTGAAAGGATTTCTGCATAATGTGGCTGCTGCCACTTCAAACATGAAGTAAATGCCGAAACCTTCACGGGCACAAGGACATTACGATCAGCGCCAGGAGGCGTAAGCATATAACGTGCCTCTTCTACAGAATGGCACATCATGTCGTTCAGAACTCCCCCACCCTGAAGCGCTCCTTCCCAGAACCACGGCATATGTGGTCCGCTGTGTTCTTCGGCTGCACGGGCTAAATACGGCCGTCCTGTAAGAGCTGCACCACGCGACCAAATGATTTCCTTGCCCTTTACAACAGAAGGAGAAAAAACCTGGTTTTCGAGATATCCATCAAGCAGTCCTGCTTTTTGCACGAGTTCAAGCATTCTTTTTGCTTCTTTGACATTTCTTCCGAGCGGCTTTTCACATGTAACTCCGATTAATTCGCCCTTTCCTCTTTCTAAAGCATCGACTATTTCTTCCATAATCTCAATGCGGGTAAAGTTCGGTGCACAAATCCAGATAGCATCAATATCGGGATTAGCCACCATCTCTGTCACTGAATCATATGCTTTTGCTTCGCCAACCCCAAGTGTTCTTGCCAGGGCAGCAGCTTCTTGTGCTGTTTCTTTTCTTCGAGAGACTATCCCAAGAATATCTGCATCACGAACTCCCACCCATGAACGGATATGAAACCTTGCAATAAAGCCACCCCCAACAATACCTACACCCAATCTTTTTTTTGCCATTTTTTCTCTCCTTATTAAACCTGAATTATATCTCCCATAATAAGAGATGCTTTAAATACTCCTTGTGTCCTTTATCCTGCTGTCTCAGAAGCAGGTTGGGCCACACGCCGGTCCTCCTTAAACAAAAGCACAAAGGCAACTGCACAAATTAAAGTCAATACGGTCGGAACAATAAACACTCCCCTCCAGTTTGTCCCTGCTTCTGTCGAAAAAAGTGCATGCACCCATCCTGCAAAATTACTTCCGACAAAATTTCCAAACCCGAGGATAATAATGGCAATAAGACTTTGAGCAGAGGCACGGATGTCTTTTGGCGCAATCATGTCAACATAAATGAATGCAGCAGTAAAAAAGAAAACATAACAGAAACCATGAAAGGATAAAGAAGCAATCACAAGCCATGCCGGATAAGCAATGACAAAGATTATGTATCGAAGCGGCCACGCCAGGACTCCTATAGTCATGGTTTTTTTGATACCATACTTCGGGAGAAAATAAGGCAGCAGGAGAGCCATTACGAAAATCTCTGCAATCTGGGCAATCACCATTATTCCAGACACAGAAGAACTGCTCACACCTATTTTATCAGAGGTCAAAAAAGGAGCTGTCAGGACGTAATAAAACTGAAGTTCTGTTGCCACAATGAAGGATATAATGACGAATATCAAAAAATTTCTTTCTTTCAGCATTTTGATGGCTTCTATAAATGCCCAGGGTTTTGTGCCTTCTTTCTTTGGTGGAGTATGTGGTAATTTGAAAGAAAAAAATCCCATGATTATTGAAAATATCCCTGCTAAAAGCAGTGTATCTCCTTTAAGAGCAATCGTTCCATGAGATTTTGCAAGAATCCTCCATGCCATCAATGCAAGGCCAGCCACAATCCACCCGATCGTACCCCACACTCTAACTATTCCGAATTCTTTTTCAGAATCCTTGAGGTTTATAAAGGCAATGGAATTTGTCAGGGCAAGAGTCGGTGCATACACGAGGGAATAAACAAGCATCATCCACATCAACGTTGAATAATCAGTAATTGTTGATGTAAAGATGAGTAAAGCGCCTCCTGTTAACTGGAAAAATGCGATGACCTTTTCTGTAGAAAAATACCGGTCTGCAAGTTGGCCGCCGATAAAAGGAGAAATTATCGTTGCCAGGGGCAGCAGACAGTAAATGACGCCAACCTGTGTGCCTGAGAAACCAAGATCATTGATAAGATAGGCAGAAAGCACAGGAGCCCAGGACCCCCAAATTGCATACTGCAGAAACATCATCATGCCAAGACGGATTTTTGCACTCATGAATTCCTCTCTTTTATTAATTTTTCATCGATATTCGGAAGCTTCAAAAAATGCCTCTGAAACAGCGTTTAAACGATTCTCTTTTTCACAGGATCCCACTTCACCTGGCGGCCTTCCAGATAGGAGCGTGTGGCCATGTGACAGGTGATGGCTTCTTCGAAGCCGCGGTCGATATTACAGCTTGGCTGACCCCCATTTCTTATGCAGTCAAGCCACTCTTTTATGTGGAGATGCGTGGCATCGAAACGCTTGCCCTCTCTGTAGGTGTACATAAGCCCACGGCTTGCAAAATATCTTTCTGTTGCTGAAGTGACCGCATCGATTCCTTTTGCACCAGGTCTGTATGAAAACATTGGCAATGAAGTATTGATAATATTATTAAGGATTTTTTCCTTGTACCGGGTAGAACCATAATCGGCTGTAACAGTCAAGGCGTTTCCTACTTCCATTGTTGCATCATGTCCCATAAATACTTTTCCACGGTTTCTGCTGTTTGCAAGCGTCGCACTATACACTAAAGTTAAATCCCTTTCAGGATATTCATAAACAACCTGGAATACATCCGGGACATCCCGGCCATCTTTAAAAAAGTAAACCCCTCCCGATGCTGTGGCTGAATAAGGAATGCCCAGCTCCAGTATTTGATTGATCGCATCATATTCGTGGGACAACAAGTCTCCTGAAAGCCCAGTCCCGTAATCAAACCAGCAGCGCCAACGAAAAAAGCGCTCCAGGCTAAAAGGCACTTTGTGAGGTGCTGGACCTTGAAACTGCTCCCAGTCTATGGTCTCAGGGCTGCCTTTTTCATGGATTTTATACACCCAGGCACCTCCTGGCGAGTTCCGGTTAGTAGTGGTTTCAACAAGAGTGATTTTCCCAAGAATGTTCCTCTTCACTAATTCTCTTGCTTTTAAATGACTTTCCTGTTGTCTGTTTTGATGCCCTAACTGGAAGACCAGGCCGCTTTGCTTGACGGCATTGTAAACCTGAATTGTCTCTTCTTCTGTTCTTGTCATGCATTTTTCACAGTAAACATTCTTGCCTGCCTTGAGCGCATCAATTACCATCTTCGCATGCCAGTGGTCAGGAGTTCCGATGATAACAGCATCGACATCTTTGCTCTGTAGAAGATCCTGATAATGAAGGTAGCGCTTTGCCCCAGGCAGTGATCCAGAACCGCCGCCAGGCCTTATGTCATTTTTAGATGCCGCTATTCCTCTCTCTGCCCTGACGTCAAAAACATCGCAGACTGCGGTTATAACAACATTCAAATCTTCCTGTTTTAAAAAATCTTCAAGTCCCTTGTCGAGTTTATTCTTTCTTGCATCTTGCTTTTTTCTCTCTATCCATTCGGGATGGGCAAAACCTGCTGCACGAGCAAGGTCTTCAGCCCTTCCTCCGAAACCTATTATCCCAAGTCTTATTAGTTCGCCCGGCTTTTTCATTGTGGTTTTCGGAAGAATGGCCGGAGCTTTTTCGTCTAATCCAAGTTCTGCAAGGATTTCTTTTTTCCTTTTATCATCCAAAAGTTTCTTTTTCCAGAAGCTGTAGGAAAACACGCCTAAAAAAGGCACTGTAACCAATCCCTTGAGAATATCCCTGCGTCCAATCTTTTGTTCTTTAATTGATTCTGTATTTTCCTTTTTTATTGTCTTTTTGTTTTCTTCCTGACTCATTTGAATCCCTCCAAAAGTTTTCTAATTTCCAGTATTTTTATTCAGGCTTCTTTCTTCTTTCTGAAAATCAACCTGTCTAATCCAATTAGTTTGCTGTTAGGAAAAACCGCAAGCACAAACAGAGCACACATTTCTACCAAGTTCTTATTAACCATCAAATAACTTCCTTCAGTTGGGGCAGTATATGTATAACCAATAAACGGCGGATTACACAAATAGTAAAAAAGCAAAAGAACAATCCCCGCAATAGTTGCTGCACGAGCTAAACAGCCCACCATTAGTCCCAGACCGATAGCAATCAATCCCCATACGTTTAAAAAGTCTACAATCTTCAATGCGGTCTGACTCGCCACTATGGATTTAAACAGTCCGGAAAATATCCACTTCGAATCCAATAAATACCCCGCAGATGTCCAATAAGGGTTAAACAGCTTGACAAGCCCCTCATAGAGGAAATGCCACCCAATCAAAACTCGCAGCAACACAAGTGCTGTTAATTGGATGTTTGTGTAATTTGCCAAATGATAAGGATTACTTAGTTTTTTTTGCTGCATTATCTCCCTTCCTTTCTATTTAATTAAAACCTGAATAATTTTATCTCAAGCAGATATTCTCTAAATGCTTGGTTTTAGATAAAAATTACATTCAACAAAAAAACAAAAAGGCAAGATAATGCATCACTAACATGCACTTTTTATAGAATCCTTTTTTTGGGTTGTGATGTCTGAACAAACAAATAATTTCATGAGTATTAAAACATTATATATAGAGAAAATAGATATATAAATTAAAAACTTTTGTCAACTTAAAGAAGGATTTTGTAAACATGTTTAATTCCGTGATATTTAAAGTTCTATCAATTCGCTTTATTAAAGAAAGACCAGGGGAGGGAATGGCTTTGCTTCCCTCCTTCGAAGGTCGCTTCAGCCATCCACAGGTCTTAATCCTTGTATTTCATCACGGAAAAAAGATGCTTACTTTCCCAGTTTTTATGTTTTAATTTAAATGTTTCCGTGGTATAATTTTTTGAAATTTAGTGGAGGAAATTTCTTCCAAAAAAGGAGATTATAAGATGGATAGACGCGGATTCTTTAAAACAATGCTCATAACACCTCTTCTTACTCCGCTTTTACTTGCTTCAAAAACAACTGAAAGCAACGCCGAATTATATCTTATTTCAGACGATCCTCAGAAGTTTCTTCCTTTTATTTTAAATCAACTGAAGAATTTCGGCGTGACATTTGGCAAAAAATTCACGCTTCTAAACTTCTGTCCTTTTGAGAATGAGGTCAAAAAAACTCTTTCTTATAATGGCTTTAAATATGTCCAAAACCCTTTTCAAGCTGATATCACTCTTTCATTCAGCCATCTTCAGAATAAAGCCCTCTCTTCTTTTACTTTTGTAAAAGGCGGAAGAATCTGGGATATAAGATCCCGGAAACTCCACTCTCTCTGGATGGAAATCAACAAAAACAACAGCCCTTCTTCCTTATTAACCACAGCTTCTTTTAAAAACACACAAAAAGCCATCCCAAATGGAGAGTTCGTTTCCATCTACAAAGATGGCCGCAAAATAGAGCAGATTTCTTTAAAGGAAAATACTTCCAGGTGGTTCAACACACGAGGAGGAAAGCTTGTGGTCAAAGTCAAAGATGGGAAAGCCTGGATAAGCGAATCTCCATGTGCTCAAAAAATATGCCTGTACAGTCCTCCTGTATTTTTAGCTGGAGAACGTATAATTTGTGCACCCAGCCATTTTCTATTAGAAATTCAAGGCCCTCGTTCGATTGATACAATCATTGGCTAAAAAATTACGGATTTTCCCTTTTCTCCTGTTCTGCTTCCTTGCAAGCTGCACGGTCAAAGAGAGTTGGCACAGCACAACTTTTATCTTTTTTGACACAGTTTGCGAGGTAAAGGTTTTTTGTTCCTCCTCCAAATTTAAAGCTGCACAGGATGAAGTATTCCAAACATTTTCTGATATAGAGCACTATTTTTCACCCGATGCCAAGGATTCTTCCTCTCCTGTTGTCTTAGACCTTTTTAGAAAGGCAATGGATATTTATCGTTCCTCAGATGGATGTTTCGATATAACTGTAGCCCCTTTATCACGAATCTGGGGATTCCTTAATCATTCAAACTATGTTCCAAGCCAGCAGGAGATAAAATCCATCTTAAACCGCATCAGCATGGAGAAAATCGAAGAAAAAAACGGCGCCCTCATTCTTCTTCCCGGAATGGAACTTGATTGGGGAGGTATCGCAAAAGGATTTGGAATCGACCTCGCATCCCAGTCTTTGATGAAAATGGAAATTCCTAACGGCTTTATTAATGCTGGCGGAGATCTCTTTTGTTGGGGTTTAAATCCCGACAACAAACCATGGCAAATTGGAATAAAACATCCACGCAAAAGCGGTTTCTTTGGAGTTTTGTCAATAACAGAGGTTGGGGCTACTACTACAGGCGATTATCAACGTTTTTTCGAAGTCAACGGCATTCGCTATCATCATGTGTTTAACCCAAAGACAGGATATCCTGCAAGAGGAAAGCAAAGCGTAACAGTAATTGGCCCAGAAACCGCCATCTGCGATGCGCTCTCAACTGCACTCTTTGTCTCTGAAGAGCCAGAGGCCATATTGCAGAAATATCCTCAATATGGTGCCATTATTGTCGATTCTGAAGGAAATATTTCAATAATTGGAAAAGACTACGATTTTCGTTTCATTTATTGACGAGAACTAACCGTACAGATAGAATCAGCAACTATCAACTAAAAAAAGATCTTCAGACCAGCTCCTGCCTTCCTTTCCATTTTCTTAACAAAAATTCTTCACTACCTCAAGCAGACGGTCGATATCCTCGAAATTGTTGAAGATGTTCAGCGAAGCGCGGATGTTCCCTGCCCGCTCCCCTACCGATATCTTGTTTTTAGCCAGTGTTTTTATGCAGAGTCTGTTCTTTGCGCCAAGGCTGAAGGAGATGATGGCTGAACGTTCTTTTTTTCTGGCAACGGGCGAGATGATCTTGACCTTGAGTTTGTTCAGGCCGTTGATCAGATAATCCGTCAGTTCCATGATGCGGTTCCGGATATTCTGGAACCCGATGGCTTTGAGGTAATCCACGGAAGCCTGGAATGCCAAAAGGGGCTGGAGGTTGAAGGTGCCGAGGATATACCTTTCTGCGCTGTCATGAAGACGGAAAGGAGCGTTTTTGGCGGTGTGGATAAAGTCTTCTTCCCCCGACATCACTGACATCCATCCGGCCCAGGCAGGAGGATATTTTCTCCGGAAAGAAGGAGAGGTGTAGAACATCGTGCCGATATGGCCGGTGAAACCCCATTTGTGGACCGAAGCAGTGAGGGCATCGATGTTCATGGCTCTGACATCAATCGGGAAGAAAGGGAAGGACTGGGTTGCGTTGACAATGAAAAGGATTCGTCTTTTTTTCAGTTCCTGTCCGAGGGCTTTCAGATCCTGGCGAAATCCGGTGGCATACTGGACGTGAGAGGTGACCACGGCCAGCGTATTCCGGTCTGTCATCTTCAGGATGGATTCAATCGGGTAGCGCGCCTCCACGGGCTGGACATAGCGCATATCCACCCCCTGGTATTCATACCCGAGAGTCGAAGCCGGAAACTCATCCTCCATGGAGACAATGTTGAAGGGCTTCTGGATGTGATTTTTAAAGGATGCGGCCATAATAGACATGGCTGATGAGGTATTGGGAACAAAAGTGATATTTTCCCCTGCCGTATGGATCAGTTCTGCCAAATCTGCGCACTGTCTCCGGAATTTTTCCATGTCATTCATCCAGTGGATATCGCCTTGCCTCAAGAGCTTGCGGTATTCTCTCTGGATGGCGTTGAAGACAGGAATCGGGAGAGGAGACATGGCCGCGCTCTGGAAATAGATGATATTCTTGGTGATCGGAAAATCGCTGCGGATTTTTTCCCAGTCAATCATTGTTTCTCCTCGTTCGGCATAAAATTCGTATTCTCATTTTATGTCTTTCGCTCTGGATATTTTTATGAATAATCCATGTCAATTAGCAACATTTTCATTTGCTGGACTCTCTGACCCGGCAGCATGTCTATCGTGGATGCAGCAATCTTATCGCAGACCGTACCTTTCGCGATGTGCCCGGGCCAGCACATGGTGTAGGGTACTCGCTGCCCCCCCCTTCCCAGAGTTTTGATAAAGTCTCGCCGCTTTAATCGAGATTTCATGACTCCTTTTCCACCTTGCTGTGTGATTCTTACCGCTGACACCAAAAACATGCTTTTAATATAGCAAAAAAATGACCCCTCGGCCACTTCTATTTCTCAGAAGAAAGCATCTTTTTCCCATGGAGGTTAATATTTTTTAAGGAAGGGTTCTGTCACAGGGTGTCCCACGTCCTATTTTTAAAAGGAAATGCCTATTACCCCTTTATCAGTCAACAAGTGTTATTGACTTTTCGTAAAACGAATAGAGTCTTTAAACCGCATACTGTCTTGCTCTATCTGGATTCTTTCTCCTGTGGAAATTCTTAGAATGTGACTTTGTTCGGCCTTTTTCTGATCTATCGTTTCGAAACTTTTTTCTAAAGTCTGATCTAATACTGTTATCCGTGGCAAACAGATTATCCTCCGCTATCTGTACAGGAATTTTCATGCCGATAAAGGATTCGATGGCTTCCAGGTGGTTGGCTGTACCTTCACTTGCGAATGATATCGCTTTCCCTGATTTGCCGGCACGGGCTGTTCGCCCGATCCGATGGACATAATTTTCACAATCCTGAGGAATATCATAGTTGATGACCATCTCCAAGTCGTCGATGTGGAGTCCTCGGGCGGCAACATCCGTTGCGACCAGAAAAGCGAACTTACCGGCCATAAAATCTTTAATGATATTCAACCTTCGGTTTTGGGGAAGGTCTCCGGTCAGATGTTGGCTGCGGAATCCGTTTTGTTGCAAATTTTTTGACAGACGAAAAGCCGAGTGACGCATGTTCGTGAAAATAAGCGCGTTATGGGGAGATTTGGCCTTGAGAATGCCTAACATGAGGTTCATCTTGACGTGGCTTTTCACGTGGTAGAGTTCCTGTGTAATCGTGTCTACGGTCAACTTTTCTGGAGTGACTTCGATAAAGACCGGCCTTTTCATGTGTTCGATGGCGATTTTTCGGGAAACGCGGTTCAGTGTTGCGCTAAAAAGCATATTCTGCCGTGCATGGCGGGGTGGCATTTTCCGGATAATACTTGTGATATCCGCGAGAAACCCCATGTCGAACAGTCGATCGGCTTCATCTATGACCAAAAATCCGAAGTTTTCCAGTTTTAGATGACCTTTTTGGCTGAGATCCAGCAATCTTCCGGGTGTACCGATGACGATATCTGTGCCTTTTTTCAAGGACGCCAGTTGGCCTGCATAACCCACACCACCGAAAAAACTGCCAATGGATAATCCAATATGGTGGTTAAGCAGATGGGCTTCTTTTTCTATCTGGACAGCCAGTTCCCTGGTCGGCACGATGATCAGCGCTTTTTTTCTTTTGTACGTGCTGTTTCTAATAATGTGCTCAAACAGCGTGATCAGAAACGCGGCAGTCTTGCCGGTTCCTGTTTGGGATTGAACGGCCACGTCCAAGCCCTGAAGTGTAACATCCAAGGTTTGTTCCTGGACAGCCGTCATTTCTTTATATCCTCGATCTACTATTCCTTGCAGAAGACGGGGTTCGAGGTTGAGTTCATTAAAGTTCATTTTTTTTCCTTGTTAATTGATTAACCTGGATAATTTATGAATTATCCCGGTTTAAAACATGAGGCGGGGAATGTCAGACGAAATTATCTAGACTATTTTCCTTCCATATGTTCTAAAATGTAATATACCCAATATACCAAAATTATGCAAGCACAATAATTTGATACCCCCTTATTGTTCCTTGATATCCTCTTCCTGATGGGATTGGCCCGTTTCTTGATTGATTCCCTCCTTACTTCCCAGCCAATCAATATCAGAATAGTTAAGTTTAAAAATGATAAACAAAAGAATCTATAAATAAGTCAGGTTAGCCCGACTACTTTTTCGGATATTTCCTCTGTTAATATTTCTGTATCTCTTTCTTGTTCTTAAGTTTATTCACAAAATGCCTTCCAAAGGTAAAGGCAATAAGCGCCCCCAAAACATTCCCTGTGACTATCCCCCACCACACACCGGTAAGGCGCATGCCAATAAGGACAGCATATATATAGGCAAATGGAACAGCCAGGACGATAGTGCGGATGACGGTTACGACAAGAGAATAATTGCCCTTACCTGTCCCCTGGAACATGGAAGAAGAGAGCATGCCCAAGGAAGTAGTCGGATAGTAGAGGCACATTATCCGCATAAAAATAATGAGGTCAGCCCGAATACGGAGACCTTCCTTAGTCATGGTAAACAGCGCAGCCACCTGCGGCGCCAAAATGAAAGTAACAGCAGCAAGAATCAGCTCGACCACAAAACCGATTTTAATTGCAAAAACATATGCAGTGTCGAGCTTTTTGTAATCCTTGTCCCCAAAGGCTGCTCCTGTGACCGAAGTCACGGCAGTCGCCATCCCAATTAGCGGAAGGATGGCAAACATAGTCACCCGCCAGCCTGTAGTTAGAACCGCAACTCCATCAGTCCCTGCAACCTTCACAGCAATGATATTAAACAGAAATATAGAAAAAGCCATGGACAGCTGCTGAAAAGACGATGGCACCCCCACCTTCAAAATATCCGACAGCGTGCTCTTTTTAAAACGGAAGCCCTTCATCCTGATAGTTGCATAGGAGTCCCGCTTGATGCACATCCAGTAAAAAAGAACAGACGAAGAAATGCTGAGTGAAATCACCGTTGCCCAAGCTGCACCCGGAACACCCAGCTTCAAGCCGTAAATAAAGATTGGATCTAATACGATATTCAAGCCCGCTCCAAGCATCATGGCATACATCGCCCTTTTGGTATCTCCCTCTCCCCTGAGCAGTGCGCTGGCGATATTGGCGAAGAAAATGATGAGTGTGGCAGAAAAGAGAATACGGCTGTAAATAGTGGCAGTGGGAGTAATTCGCCCTGCTCCCATCATGATAAAAATTCGAGGCGCCAGCCAAAAAAAAGGAACAGTGATGACAATACCAAGGATAATCATCATCACCAAAGTATGAGAAGCCACATTGTCAGCACCTCGCTTATCGCGGGCTCCGATCATGCGCGAGATAGCAGAGCTTCCTCCCACCCCAAGTCCCGTGGAGATGGCAGTCAGCATGAAGAAAAAAGGAAAGAAAAACCCAACCGCTGAAAGAGCACCCGGCCCAAGCCCTGATACCCATAGGGCATCTACAAAGTTATAGAGGGTCTGAACCGACATGGCCACTATCATGGGAATGGATAACTTGATAATGGCTTGCTTCGGACGGCCGAGAAGTGTCTGAACACCCTTTGTCCAAGGGATAGATGCATATTGAACTTGACTTTCTGTATTCATTTTAATTGGCTATTATATTCCCCCTGATAACTATGTCAATATTTTCATCCGTATGTGTTTCGCTTAAAAATCAAATATGCAATATCTTTTAGTGGATTTAAGGCCAAAAAATGCCATAAAAAATAAGCTAATTCTAATAATATGAATATGTTCGGCTAGCCTAACTACAAATAAATTGACTACAAATAAATTGACTTGTACGCGCAAGATAGATAAAAAATAGATATGCGAGCAATTATATTAAGGAGAAACATGGATGATTGAAGGAAAATTCAAGAAAATACTTTTTTTCGTTTTTATAAGTATTTTCATTTTGTCTTTTTCAGGCAGGGCATTCTCATATGATATTGTTCCACAAAAACAATACCTTGCCTATGCACGCGCTTCTGCCGACTGGATCTGGCAGAATTATGACCAAGTGATTGAAAAATGGAAACAGAGATTAGACCCTGAGAATTTTTTCGGCTACCGCCCTCCAGGCGGCCTTTTAGAAATGGCAGTAATATACTCCTACCTCTTTGAAAAAGAAAAAAATCCAGAATACTCCACGCGCGCTAAAAAAGTCTTGCTTACTTATGGAGACTTTCGTTCTTTTTACCCTGAATCATCCATCAAAAAACGCACAGATTATACAGATGGTGTCCCTGTTCTCCCTGATTTTTTTACTGCAATGCGCTATATCAGGGCGTACAATTCTCTAAACCGTCTTGGCGTTTTCAAAACATCAGAGAAACAAAAAATTGAAACAGTAATTTCGAAAAGCATGCAATATCTCCTGAGGACACAAGAGTGGGGGCCAATGAACCGTGCTGCACTTCGGGCAGAATCATTAGCATGGGCAGTCCGCGCTCTGCCCCATCATCATGATGCCAAAATATGGGAAGTGCAGCGCAAAGCACTTGGAGACGATAACTGGGGAAACTGGGAGATCGAAGATGCATCTTTATACCACGGCGTTTGGCTCTATTCGCTTCTTGGTTATGCTGATGCCATGGGTAAGTTGCGCGAATTGTTTAAAACCCCGGAAATGTATTATTACGCTCACTACTTTTTACACTTGCTGAGCCCAGCAGGCATGATACCTGACTTTGGCGATGCCCATTTGTTTTCAAACTGGAACCGATTCCTTGTATTCTTTGAAGCAGCAGCCAACCAATATCAAGATCCAAACATGAAATGGGCAGCTTCGACTATTTCCCGGAAATTTATTGACTTTCAAAACCCGACTAATGTGGGTTTGGGATATATGCTTCTCGACTGCTACCGCTGGGGAAGCGCCATGCCCGCATCTCCTCCAACCAATGTGCTTTCAGAAGAAGTGATGGAAGATGTGGTTGGGAAAAAAATCGTTTTCAGAAATGGCTGGGATGCCCGCTCTACTTATCTTCTTTTAAACTACAGGGATGAAGGAGACGGCGGCTTACTCTTCCGCGATTACCTAAGAGACACACTTCCTGTGGAAGAAGAAAAAATGACCCACGGCCACTCAGACGAAAACAGCATAGTTCTGCTCATGAGCAAAGGTTCTATTCTCCTTCACGATGGCGGTTACAGGAACTATATGCCAAGCGGGCCTTTTGGTGCCTACAGGCAGGATTATTTCCATAACCGTCTCTGTGTGCGTCCAGAGAAAATCTGGATGGGCCAGAAAAAGGGAGAATTTCGCTACAGCATATATGACACTGAGGTTCTAGGCCAGAATATTCTCGACTTCCTGCATAATGCTGGTTCATACCGCAGGGTGCGAACCCAAAAAATTGATTTTCTCTCTTTTCCTGACTTCGACTACAGCCGCACACGGTTGATTGACCAAAACATGGGATATGAGTGGGACCGGGTGATAACCTATATTAAAGGCACTGAAATCTTCGTTGTTTTTGACATTTTCAAGGCGCAAAAAGAAGAATTCTTTACTCTTTCGAATCTCTGGCACACCAGGAAAATCCTTTCAAAAGGAGAACACTGGTATGATACAGTCTACGATAAAATCCAAAACCACGATTTACCGCAAGATAAAAGTCTTCTCATATTTTTTCCTTTAACCCATTATAAATTAGAAGGCATTGAACCCCAAAATCGGCACTTTCAAGATGAGCTTTTGATTCACCAGACAACTGCCCAGCATTTTGAACTTGGTGAAACAGTAGGATTTATCACAGTACTTATTCCACACTCTTCAAACGAGCCCCCTGAGGAATTAATTAAACGAATCAGTCTAATTCCTGTACAGCCACAGAGATACGGCATGGGAGTCCAAATTCAGACTGAAAATGGCAAAATTACTGTCGGTGTCAAGAATAACCTGCGCATGGATATCTGCCGCGACTGGCGGCGTCCTCGATATACCTATGAATCAGGCAGATTAACTTACGGCGAATTCGAAACAAACGGTGATTTCATATTTGCTTCTGAGTGCGGAACCAAACTAAATTATACGATTGTTAACCTGACAAAAGCATTCTTCAAGGGGAAGCTGCTAACTGAAGCACAGCCATCTTTATCCAGATTGGCTTTTGATGGAAGCCCTGCTAAAGC
>JACUUK010000039.1 GCA_014859315.1 Candidatus Aminicenantota bacterium | reverse complement strand
AAGGGAATTGTTATTTTTCTCCAAGAAATTCAGCGATTTTTTTCATGTAATCCATTATTGGTAGTCTCTGTGTGCAATGTTTCTCGCATTCTCCGCATTCGATGCAGTCAGATGCACGTTTGCCTTTAAGCCAGCGCTCCTCATCACTCAAGTATATTTTGTAAACTCGTTCTGCATCCTCGGGGAGCTTCATGCGAACACGGTCCCACATTTCAACATAAAGGTTAATCTGTATTTTTTCTGGACAATGTTCGAGGCAGTAAAGACATCCAGTGCAAAAAGCTTCTCCAAGCGATTTGAATTTTTTTATCAGACGCTCAATTGCCTGTGGATCTGGCCCTTCTACTGACTCTACAGTCTTTACATTTGCTTCCACCTCTTTAATGTTTTTCATTCCAGATAGGACAACTGTAATTTCAGGGTGGGACAGGTTAAAACGAAGTGCAGCAGAAATGAAAGAATCTGACTCATCGTCCTTGAGAATACTCAATCTTCGCTCGTCTTTTGTGAGCATTCCGCCTCCAAGAGGATTCATAGTTATTACTGCACGGCCTGCTGCTGCGATTGCTTTCAAGCCTTCCTGCCGGTATTTGTAGTTTAAGATGTTATACCCCATGGTATAACCCTCGAAAACATCTGCCTTTACCATTGTCGCGATGTCTTTTCCAGAAGCATGAGTAGAACAGCAAATGTATTCAATAAGCCCTTCCTCTTTAGCTTTTAATGCTCCTTCGTATGGCCCCCCTGGTGCCATTATCCTTTTGAATTGGTCAATATCAAAAATATTCCACATGCTGTAGAAATCGATTTTATCACGCTGTAATTTTTTTAGCTGGCCTTCGATTCGTTTCCTTACAATGTCTGAGGTAGGGTCAGCTATAATCGTGGATTTTGTTGAAATATAAATTTCTTTTTGTTTTTCTTTAGGAAATGAGGCAAGCGCTTTTCCAATGAACATCTCAGAGTAATCATTGCAGTAGCCAGGGGCTGTGTCGAAATAGTTGATTCCGAGCTCAACTGCGCGGCATAATGTGTTGATGGCAAGTTCTTCGTCTTCAGGGTCAAACCGCATTCCGCCCAATCCTAATACAGACACTCTTTTACCTGTTTTCCCAAATTCTTTATATCGCATTTTTTTTCATACCAATGCCATGGACTCTTTTTCTATAATTTCTTTTTGACTTCATTTTTGTTTAAATTGGATAAAATGTTTCTTAAAAAGATACTTATATATTTTATGTTTTAATCGGTGGCATGTAAAATTTATTAAATATAGAGGGAAAAAAACAGTGGAAAAATAGATAATATAATCCTAAAATAAAAGAAAAAAAGCAAAATGGCAAAAGCTAACCTATTGTCATTATGGGACAAAAAAGCAAGGTTAAAAAATTTATTTTACACATATATATTTTGATTCAGTGATAATTTTTCAAGGATCATTCAGTCTATTAAAGATAGGAAAGAAGAATCCAATGTAGAGAGAGGCTATGAAAATAACGCAAATATCCATTAAAAGGCCTGTAACAATCACTATGATTTTTATGGCGATTGTACTTTTAGGTGTTGTGTCTTTGAGGCAATTAAGTGTGGACCTTTTGCCTAATATAAACTATCCTCGCCTGTCTATATCCACCCAGTATCCTGGGGTGGCTCCTGAAGAAATAGAGACTCTTGTGACAGCTCCATTAGAGGCTGCAGTAAGCCGTATCCCAGGATTGCGGAGAGTTGAATCAGTTTCTAAAGAAGGAGTTTCTAACATGACGCTCGAATTTTCCTGGGGAACGGATATGGATTTTGCCCTTCTGCATACAAGAGAAAAACTTGACAGTGCTTTTCTTCCAGAAGATATAGAACCCCCGACAATAATTCCATTAGACCCTCAGAGCAAACCTATTATGGTACTTTCTGTTTCTGGTGAGCGGTCGCTACTTGAGCTTAAAGAATTTTCAGAAGAATTGATAAAGCCCCGATTAGAACAAATCGAAGGAATTGGTTCAGCAGAGATTTCAGGTGGAGTGGAGCGCGAAATTCATGTTGAGGTCAACCCTAAGCTGCTTTCTTTATATGGGCTTACAATCGACCAGATTTCTCAAAGAATAGATGCTTTTAACCGGAACCTTCAAGGAGGGACGATTAGAAAAGGACGGTTCAAGTATGCCTTGAGAGTTGTTGGAGAATTTGAGGAAGTCAATGAGATTGGAGAAATAAGTCTTAAAACAACACAGGAAAGAGGGGTTGTACGACTGAAAGATGTTGCTCAAATTCATGATTCTATTAAAGAGCGGGAAGGTGTCACGAGGCTTAATGGGAATGAAAGCATTGGGGTTCTAATCCGGAAGGAATCTGGAGCCAATACCGTAAAAGTCACGAAAACCGTGCATGAAGTTATTAATGAAATAAAAAAAGAGAACCCTAAAATTGATATCTTGATTGTCTCAGAACAGGCCAAATATATAAAAAACGCCATCTCATCTGTGACGATGTCAATAATCCTTGGTGGAATACTTGCGTTTATGGTCTTGTTTATTTTTCTTCAGGATCTAAAAACACCAGTTATTATTGCTTTAGTTATTCCAATCTCTATTATTGCGACTTTTAATATATTGTACTTCCGCAACATTACTTTAAATATCATGTCACTGGGAGGATTGGCATTGGGGATAGGAATGCTGGTTGATAATTCTATTGTGGTTTCAGAAAGTATTTTCAGGCATAAGTCCCGCATAAAAGATGCTTCTAAGGCAGCGTTTATAGGGACGAAAGAAGTAGGAATGGCAGTTACAGCTTCAACCTTTACAACCATTTCTGTTTTTCTTCCAATTATTTATATTCATGGTGTTGCAGGGCAGTTGTTTAAAGACCAGGCATTAACAGTCACATTTGCTCTGCTTTCGTCTCTCATTGTGTCTTTAACCTTACTTCCAATGCTTTCTTCTCGCAAGTTCCAGATAGAAAATCCGGCGGCCAGTAAAGAAAAATCAGGAAAGAAGTCTTTGGAAACCAAGAAGACAGGAGATACATCAAAGATAAAGTATTTACTCCTTCCATACAAAGGGTTTCAATGGCTAATATCTATGATTTTAAAGGGACTCTCATTCTTGTTTAATATTATCTTAAGCTTCATTTCCCAACTTTTGCTTTTGTTTTTTCATTACTGTTCAATTCCTCTAAAGCCAATAGTTAAAGCAGTTTTTAAAGGATATAATTTTATATATGGAAGATTTTCAACCTGGTATCACAAGTTTCTTGTCAGGTGCTTAGATAATAAAAAGGGAATTTTAATCTTTAGTGCTGGTTTTCTATTATTAACTGTATTGATTTTTACACAAATTCCAAGGGAGCTTCTTCCCAAGCCAGAAACTGTTTCATTTGAGTTAAATCTTAAAACACCTATAGATTACTCTCTCGAGCAGACTTCCAATGTGGTGTCAGCCATTGAAGACTGGCTCTCAAAAAATCCATCCACAAAGGCATTTTTTTCACAGATTGGAATTGTCAGCGGGATGGAAAGCTTGAACCCTGATGTTTCTCTCAATTCAGCGAGTATCTATATCGAAACCTATGATTCAAATAAACTCGAACAAGTAGTAGAGGGTATAAGAGAAAAGCTTGAAAAGATCCCTGGCCTCAATTATTCAATCCTCAAGGAGCAGACTACACTGGCACAATTTCTTGCCTTTTCTACAGCCGAAATAGGGCTTAAGATAAAAGGAGATGATCTGAATCGGTTGAGCGAACTTGCTGAACAGCTTGTCGAAAAGATTAAAAATATTAAGGGAATTGCAGATATCAACACCAATATTGGAGAAGGGAAGCCTGAATTTTTGATAAAGATAAAAAGAGACGCGCTCGAAAAGTATAATATCTCGCCTGCAGAAATAAGCAGCTTCATAGTGAATGCTGTCAGGGGAAGAGTTGCCACACAATTTCAACAAATGGAGAAAAAGTATGATATCCGTGTGCGGCTGGAGGAAGAGGCGAGGGGAAACCTTGAATCTCTTTTGAATGAATCGATTCCTTATCAAGAAACACTTCTGCCTTTAAGAGAATTGGTTTCCTGTGAGATTGTAAAAGGACCCAAAGAAATTCGGAGAGAAAACCAACAAAGAGAGGTTTTGGTGACGGCTAATCTTCGAAGGGGTACAAAGATCAGCCATGTTGTCCCGCATATTAGAGAAAGAATTAAGGGGCTTTCATTGCCATCGGGCTACAGAATCGAATTTGGTGGAGAACAGGAAGAAATGACAAAGTCATTCAGGAGTTTGATTTTTGCTTTCTCTCTGGCTGTGTTGTTGGTCTATATGATAATGGCTGCTCAATTCGAATCTTTTAAACATCCTTTAATAATATTATTGACCCTTCCGATGGGCTTGACAGGCGCAATCTGGGCATTGTTTATAACGAGCCAAACGCTGAACGTGATTTCTGCAATTGGAATAGTCGTGTTAGGAGGGATTGTGGTGAATGATGCTATCGTGAAAATAGATTATACAAACCAGCTAAGGAGAAGGGGATTTCCATTGAAAGAAGCTATACTTGAAGCCAGCAAGGTCAGGTTGAGGCCTATTTTAATGACTACAGTGACAACAGTATTTGGCCTTATTCCCATGTCTTTAGGATTGGGGAGAGGGTCTGAGTTGCAGCAGCCTCTGGCAATTGCAGTTATTGGGGGGCTTATTTTTGCTACCTTTTTGACGCTGATTCTAATACCTGTAGTCTATCATATGGCTGAAACACCAGGTGCCAGGAAAAACCCATGAGAATTTTTATTGAACGTCCTGTTGCGACATCAATGGTTTTTCTTGCCTTATTGGTATTGGGCGTCTATTCTTTCCTGAATGTCCCTCTTGAATTGGCGCCAAAAGAGGAGTTTCCCAGACTTGAAATCCAGACGAGATGGAGCGGCGTCTCTCCAGAAATCATACAGACTCAAATCACCTCTCCTCTTGAAGAAAAAGCGTCGATGGTAAAGGGGGTCCGAAAAATCATCTCATCATCCAGTATAGGGCTTTCAAGTATAACACTGGAATTTGACCCAAAAACAAATATGGAATTTGCACGCCTTTCCCTCAGAGAAAAAATTGCAGAAATGAAAGACTCATTGCCTTATGGAGTGAGACCAAGGATTGAACCTTATGTGCCTGAGGATTTCCGTGTGAAGCCGTTTCTTAACTACACAATCTCCGGCGATTATTCATTACAAAAATTAAGAGAACTTGTTAAAGATAAAGCAGAAATGGGGATCGGGGCGATTAAAGGAGTCTCAGATGTCCAGGTAACTGGAGGTTCAGATGCGGAAGTAAAAATCATTCTCGATGAAAATAGACTCAAATCGTTAAATATTCATCCTTACAGCATTTTTTCCCGAATTCAGGAACGGGCACGAATCTATCCAGCAGGTAAACTAAAAAAAGGCAGCCAGGAGTTTCTGTTTAAAGTCTCTAATTCTATAAGTGGAATTAGAGATTTAGGTGAAACAGTTATTGCTCATTCTGGTGAAAACCCGGTGAAGCTAAAAGATGTGGCACGCATTTTCCCTTCTTATACAGATATTTATTATATAAATAGAATAAATGGGCAACCCACGATCCGATTGCTTGTCCAAAAAGAAAGGGAAACGAGTACTCTAAAAGTAGCAAAAGCCGTAAAACAGAAATTAGAGGAAATCAAGAAAACTCTGCCTCAGGACCTTATCTTTAGAGTCGTGGATGATGAAAGCAAGGAGATACA
This sequence comes from Candidatus Aminicenantota bacterium, assembly GCA_014859315.1. Taxonomy (GTDB): domain Bacteria; phylum Acidobacteriota; class Aminicenantia; order Aminicenantales; family Aminicenantaceae; genus Kmv29. Next base: position 10,200 of record JACUUK010000039.1, on the reverse strand, counting down.
GGAAAATCTTAAAGAGCTTTACTTGCTCATTGCCATCATTATCTCTGTCATTTTCTTGCTTGTGTTTTTGGTGTTACAAAGTTTCAAGCCTTCTATTTTGGTCCTGTCGTCCATTGTTTTTTCTGTTTTTATTACTTTTAATCTCATCTATTTTTTCAAGATTTCTATAAACATGTTGACTCTGGGCGGACTTGCCTTGGGTTTTGGACTTTTTGTCGATAACTCTATTGTGGTTTTTGAGAATGTGCTGCGGTTGAAAGAAAAAAAAGTTCTTCCTGTTCAGGCAGCAGTACAGGGAGCTAAAGAGGTGTTTCTTCCTGTCTTGGCATCCACCCTTACTACCATAAGTGTCTTCTTTTCATTCGCTTATTTTCAAGGAAGGCTGAGAATATTTTATCTGCCTTTAGCGATTGTCATATCTTCTGCTCTGGCAGCTTCGCTTTTTGTGTCTTTTTCTTTGATACCAGCCCTTAGCCCGAAAATGCTGGAAAAACCAAGGAAAGAGAAAAAAGAGAGGTTCAGGGAGGCCTATGAGAAAATATTGAAAAAGCTGGTTGGCCATCCTGTGGAGGTCATCCTTATTATTGGAGTTATTTTTTATGGAACCTACAAATGGTTCAGATCTGAAGTAACACTTGGAGAGTTTTTTAGATGGTATTCAAAAGAAAGACTCGTAGTCTCTATCAGTACGCCTCCAGGAACAGATATAGAAGACACAGATACCGTAGTAAAAAAATTCGAACAAAGAATATTGGAAAAAGATTATGAGAAAGAAATCAATTCTTCTATTTCTTCAGAGCGTGCAACTATTATTATATCATTTCCTCCTCAAATCGAGAACTCATTTCGGCCTTATCTTCTGAAGGAAGAATTAATACAACTTGCAACAAATTTCGCGGGAATTGGAGTCGGGATTTATGGGTTTGACCCCCAAAGTTATTATTCCAGTTTTGGAAGCGGAACATATTATGATTCCAGAATAAAATTCTATGGCTATAACCTGAGAAAGTTAAAAGAAATCACTGCTTCTCTTGAGAGGTCATTAAAGCAGAACCCGAGAATTAAGGAAGTCAGAATTGTCTCGAGTCGCTACGGCTGGTGGCGGCTTGATTCTTTCGAATATATTTTAAAAATCAACAAGGACAAATTAAGAAAGTATGATGTTGACCCTCAGTATCTTTATTTTTTCATTTCTTCATTTATTCAAGGAAGAGTTCTCTACCCGCTAAGAGTAAGAATGGAAGGTAAGGAAATAGAGCTCTCCTTGAAGTTTCCAGAAGCAGCCAGGATGGATTTTAAGGATCTTCAGGATACATTTATTCGGACGCGTAAAGGGGAGTATCTAAGATTAGTGGAAATATCTAACATAGAAGAAAGACCAATTGCAGGGTCAATCGACAGGGAAAATCAGCAGTTCCAGCAAACAGTAATGTGGGAATTTAGGGGGCCATACAAAGCTGCAGAGAAATATAAAAAAGCAGTCTATGAAAAGCTTCAACTTCCACCAGGTTTTTCAGCTTCATTGGAGGAAGAATTTTGGATGACAACTGAGGAAAAAGGGCAGATAAAGTTTGCTATCATAATTTCGCTTTTAATCATCTTTATGATTCTTGCTGCTTTATATGAATCGTTTATCCAGCCGTTTTTCATCCTGCTGGCTGTCCCGCTGGCCCTGATCGGAGTTTTTGTAGCTTTTGTCATTGCGGATTTTCCGTTTGATTCATCGGCTTACGTTGGGGTAATACTTCTTGGAGGAATTGTTGTCAATAATTCCATCCTTCTGGTTGACCATATCAACCTGAAGAGAAAACAAGGCCTTTCTCTCTTTGATGCCGTGCTGAAAGGTTCACGAGAAAGAATACGTCCTATCTTTATGACAACCAGTACAACAGTTCTTGGAATGCTGCCTTTGGTCCTTATTCAATTGGAGGCAGGCAGAAGACGGATTTGGTCATCTTTAGCTCTCTCAACGGTTGGAGGGCTTATTAGCTCAACAGTTTTTATCCTTATTGTGATACCTATATTTTATTATCATGGCGACCATATTACCGAATGGTTCCAAAAGAGAATACTGGAACTTAGAAAAGCGTGGAAAAGCTTTTGAAATCTATTTTGCTGTGCGTTTCAAATATTTAAAGTACTCTGAATCAGTAGAGAGAAGCAGCCATGTTTGTTTAGTCAGTGTCGTGCGGTATGTTTCAAGAGTTTTCATAAATTGATAGAATTCAGGGTCCAGATTGTATGCCTTCGCATAAATTCTTGTGGCTTCTCCGTCTGCTTTTCCTTTTATTTCTTGGGTAGTACGGTAAGCTTCAGAAGTGATCTTTTTTAACTCCCGCTCTTTCTGGCCGCGAATTTCAGCACTCTTCCCGTCTCCTTCAGATCGATATTTAGAAGCGATTCTTTGTCTTTCTGCTATCATCCGGTCAAAGACTTTACGCTGGACTTCATCGACGTAATTTACCCTTTTGATGCGGACATCTTTAAGTTCAATGCCGAATTCAGAGGTTATTTTTGAAGAGTTATCTAAAATGATTTGAGCTATTTTTTCTCTTCCGGTCTCGATTTCTTGAATCGCGCTTGCAATATCGAGAATGGCAATTTCTTCTGTTATTTCAAATTGCCGGTTAGTAGAACGGACGATTTCTATTAAGTCAAAATTAGCGATGGCATTTCTGGTTTCACCGTCTATGATGTCATCTAACCTGGATTGTGCTCCTCGTTCATCCCTCACTCTTTGAAAGAAAACAAGAGGGCTTTTGATTCGCCAGCGAGCATATGTGTCCACCCAGATGTATTTTTTGTCTTTGGTTGGAATCTGATTGGCATCTCCGTCCCATTCAAGCCACCGTTTCTCAAAATAATTTGCTTTCTGTATGAAAGGGACTTTTACATGAAGTCCAGAGGTTGTAATTGTCTCGCCTTTTGGCTCACCAAATTGTGTGATTATAACCTGATTGGTTTCCGAAACTATGAAAAAAGCGTCGATGAGCACAATGAAAAACAGGAAGATGACTGCAGTAATTAAGATATTTCTTGTTGACTTGGTCATTTCTTCACCTCCTCGCCGAGATTGAGTAGAGGTATGACGTTTTTCTGCTTCTCATCCAGGATGATTTTTCTCTCAATGTTTGGGAGAATATCATTGATGGCTTCAAGAAACAGTCGTTTCCGTGTGACAAGGGGGGCCCGTGCATATTCCTTGTATATCGATATGAAACGGTCGGCATCTCCTTTGGCATTGTTAACCCTTTCCATGGCATAGCCTTCAGCAGCCATTATCATCTGGTTTGCTTCACCTGTTGCCTTGGGTATTTCCTTGTTGTATTCTGCCCAGGCTTCATTTATTTTTTTCTCTTTTTCCTGAAGGGCTTCATTTACTTCATTAAATGCGGGCTTTACTTGGTCAGGAGGATTGACGTCTTGTAGAATAAGCTGGTTGACTTCAATTCCGATTTCATAGAGGTCACATAGCTCTTGGAGCTCTTCTTTAGCTTCCATTGCAATACGTGCTCTTCCGATTGTAATAACTTCGTCTACAGAGTTATCGCCCACAATCTTTCTTACTACAGCTTCATTCATGTAGTGAAACGTGCTGGTGGCATCTCTGATTTTAAACAGGTATTTATAGGGGTCTTTTATCTTGTACTGGACAATCCATTCCACAACAGCCACATTCAAGTCGCCTGTGAGCATGATAGCTTCTTTTATGGTTTCTGCTGTGGATCTGTACTCAGTCCGTATTCCTGGCTTTTCGGTCCGGAAGCCAAATTCCAATTTCAATTGCCTCTGTACAGGGACTTTGGTTAGTGTTTCAATGCCAAATGGAAGCTTGAAGTGAAGGCCTGGATCCGTAGTCCTTACGAATTTTCCAAAACGAAGAATCACTCCCATCTCTTCAGGTCTGATTTGATAGACAGATCCGAAAAGAATGACTATTACAACAACAAGCACAATGACAGTTTTGATGACTCCAGGTTTGATTTTGGGAAGTTTTAATTCCATAGTTGGAAAATCATTACTCATAAAAACCTCCTTAAAGGATGTTTACTTTTAATTATCTTAACACAGCCATTTCTTTTTTTAAAGCTTTAAAATCAAATCATCATAGAAGATTTATAAATAACTTGGCAGGTATAGAAAACAAAATCTGTTCGATTTTTATAGGAAAGCGCATTTCTTTGACTTTTTTTACTGCCTTTCGATTAAATCCAGAACATCCGCAGAATCGCGCCATTTTTCTTTGACTTTGACTTTTAAATCGAGGAAAACCTTTGCTCCCAATATTCGTTCTATTTCCCTGCGGGCTTCTGTCCCAATCGTTTTTATCAAGCTCCCTCTTTTTCCAATAATGATTTTGCGGTGGTTATCTTTCTCCACAAAGATGGATGCCTGAATATATTTCTTTATTTTTCCATTGAACGCAGGCGGATCCTTTTTAGGGATCTTGATGATTGAGCTTGCTGGAGCCTCATCAAAATAATCGATATAGACTGCCGTTGTAAAAGGAAGCTCTTTGTGGACGTGATGAAGAACTTTTTCGCGGATGATCTCTGAGAGAAGAAATTTTTGGGACTGAACTGATAGATCGTCATCTGCATAAAGCTTTTCCGATTCTGGGAGGTATTCATAAATTTTTTCTTCAAGAACAGGCAGGTTTGTTCCCTTAAGTGCAGAGATTGGAATGATTTCTTTAAAATCCAAAAGGTCTTTATAGTTATCGATTATAAGTAGAATCTTTTCTTTTTTGACAATATCTACCTTGTTGATGAGCAGGAATATTGGAATTGACGTTTTTTTTAGGTTCTCAATTACAAACTCGTCACCATGTCCGAACTTCAATGACGCATCGATTAAAAGGCAGATGAGGTCAGAGGTTTCCATGGCAGATTCCACGAACTTCATCATCCTTTTATTGAGTTTGTGAAGTGGTCTATGGATGCCAGGGTTGTCTATAAATATAATCTGCCCTTTTTCTGTTGTTTTTATTCCGAGAATACTAGTTCGTGTTGTCTGCGGCTTGTCAGAAATAATAGCGACTTTATAGCCAAGGAGATTGTTTAGAAGGGCGGACTTGCCCACATTTGGCCTTCCTATTAGAGCAACGTAACCTGTTTTCATATTTAATCCTTATTTGAAATCTATTTTTTTTTGTTTGAGGGGGGTGGAGTCAAAATACGCAATCTTTTTATTTTTTTCTTGGCTACATCAAGAATTTCTATTGTTAGGCCTTTGATATTAAGTTTTTCACCTTGTTCAGGGAGCCGCCCAAGATGATGTGTGATGAGTCCGCTTGCGGTGATGAACTCATCTTCAGCTAAACCTACTCCGAAAACCTCTTCCAATTCTTCAACCTCAGCATCTCCTAAAACTATATATTCGGAAGGTCCTTTCCTTGTGATTTGAACAGCTTCCTTGTCATATTCATCTTGGATTTCGCCCACGATTTCTTCCATAAGGTCTTCCATTGTCACCAGGCCAGAGACACCACCATGCTCATCAACAACAATTGCCAATTTCTGCTTTCTTTTTTGTAGCTCTTTGAGGAGTTCGGCGACCTTCATGGATTCAGGGATGAAATAGGCAGGCCGGATGAGATTGTCGATTAGATCATTTTTGTGTTGATCTCCTGAATACTCAAGTAAGTCCTTTGCATTTATGATGCCCTCGATATTATCTATGTGGTCTTTATACACGGGAATACGGGAATGCTTTTCTTTGATGACTATACCTCTTAGTTTTTTGATCGTTGCATCTTTTGAAACACAGGCCATTTCGACTCTGGGAGTCATGATTTCTCTGACAATTGTATCTCCGAACTCCACTACACTTTTTAAAAGCTTTCCTTCTTCTTTTTCGATTATTCCTTCCTCTTTAGCTTCGTCAATAAAAACCTGGATTTCTTCTTCAGATGCTTCATGCTGTGCTTCTATGACCCTGTCAATTGACATTATTTTCATGAGAAAAAGAATTGGTTTCGATAAAAAGTAGGGGACGTTGTAGGAAAGAAGAAAGAGATTAAAAATCAAATTTTTATTAGAGGCGTTTATCAAACGCGGAAAAAAGTCAAATAAGATGAAAGAAACTACGAGATAAATAAGAAAAAGCCAAAGCGGCCAGAATCTTAACCCTGGAAAAATAGTGTAAAGATAAACAAGAAAAGCAAGGATGAAGAAAAACCTCATAAATTCTATTGAAATTTTTAATTCATCATAGATTTCAAGAAATTTCCCCCGGAATTCTTTTTCTTTGTCTTCAAGTAAACGGCTTATTGAGATCTTGGAAAGAGAGTTTAATGACATATGAAAAAGGGAGAATAGAAATGCTGCCACAAAACTCAACCCAAAACCAATCCATTTGATAAATTCTGACTCCATGTTAACCTTCTAATAATAGATTTATTATTTTTTCTTCTTCTTCCTCCAAACCCTTAAAGTGTTCATATCCGACAAGATGGAGAAAACCATGGATTGTTAAAAGTTCCAGTTCTCGTTCCAGCCCGTGTTTTTTGTTCAAACACTGTCGAAAAGCTTGTGGAACCGAGATGATGATGTCTCCAAGGTAAAATTTTCCATCAGCAGCTTTTTCTCTAATAGGGAAGCTGAGAACATCAGTTGAAGAATTTTTCCGTAAAAATTTTCGGTTCAAATTCTTAATGACTTTACTGGTGACGAAAGCTAATGTCACTTCCGCCTCCTGGAGGTTATAATGATTGGACAGTCCTTGTAAAAGCTTTAGAAATGGCTTTTTTGAAATCAAGTATCTATTTTGTTGATTTATGATTTCGATCATTGGATTTTATTGTCTTTTTTTGCGTTAGTTTCATTTTTGATTCAAAATCAAAGCCAGGATACTCTAAACGGTGATGATAGATTGTGTAAACAGTTGTGAGAAATGAATTGGCAATGGACTTTAATTCTTTAAGCGAAAAATTAGAATCATCCATTTGTCCATCTTGAATATAATTGTTGAATATATCTGTGATTACCCGCTTTAGGTTTGCTTTTGTTGGGGATTTTAAGCTTCGAGAGGCAGCTTCAACGGAATCAGCGAGCATAATTAAAGCAGCTTCTTTACTTTTAGGCCGTGGTCCTGGGTAACGGTAACTTTCTTCTCCTATTTTATGCATCTCAGGGTCGTATTTTTCTTTTGCCTTTTCAAAAAAGTATTTAACCAATGAGTTGCCATGGTGCTGCTCGATTATCTCCCGTATTTTTTTTGGAAGCCTTAGTTTTTTTGCAAGCTCTAAGCCTTCCTTCACATGGCTTACAATGACAAGAGTGCTCATGCTGGGTTTAAGGTCTTTATGCATATCAAAGTTACGGATTCTGTTTTCCATGAAGTATTCAGGCCTCTTTATTTTTCCAATATCATGATAGAGGGAGCCTGCCTTGATTAACATGGAATCGAGTTTGATTTCTTCAGCAGCCTTCTCTGATAACGTGGATACGATTAGAGAATGATGGTATGTTCCTGGAGCTTCCATGGCCATCTTCCTGAAAATAGGAAGGTCAGAATTAGTAATCTCAAGAAGTTTTGATTGTGTTACAATCCCAAATATCGATTCATAGATAGGAAGAAACAAAAATGCCAAAGCAGCACTTAAAATACCCCCTAAAATTCCCATTAAAAGTTCACTGGCAAACACATCCAGAAAACCCATTTTTTCGCTGATTAGATGAAAAGTAATGATGACAAAAGTATTGATTGGGGCAATAACCCAAAATCCTGCTTTGAAGATGGATGTTCTTTTCTGTTTGCCATAGTACTTAATGCCGTAGATCGAGGCGAATCCGCCAAGCAAGCTGAATATCACAAGATAAAGGTTGGTTTTAAAAAGATAGCCCACAAAAATACTGTTAATGACTGTGACAATCAGAGCAATGTGAGTTTGCGTTAAGAAAGCCAACAGGAGGATACTGAATTGATATGGAAAAGCATACCTGTAACTTTCACTATGTCTAAGCAAAAAGAAATCTGTGCTCATGCTGAAGGTATCCGCTAAAAAAATCGAAAGCTTATAAAATATTAAGCTTAAAACAAGAGTGATGCCTATCATGACGAAGTTTTTTAATGCATTTTGGCTGTCGAGTATAGATTTCATATAAAACCATAGAGTAATAAACAGAAGTCCAAACAGGAGAAAAGTTCCAATAAAATTTATTATCCAGTTGGATTTAGCCTCAAGGTTTTTGTTAATGAGATTTATTTGTTTTATGGTTTCTTGGTCAACTTCATCTCCCTTCCGGACAATTACTTTCCCCTTTTTTATTGTGTAAAAGACTGTTTCTACTCTGGAGCAAGCTTTTTCTTTGCGGGCGTCGGTTTCCATCTTGTTGTAAGTAATGTTAGGAGAAATAAAGCCGTGTGAAAGCTCTACGAGGAGAGACTTTTCATTTTGGGAGAGCTCAAGTTTGTTTATTTCTTCAGATAATTTTTCCTTACTTTCTTTTATATCCAGGATTTCTGGAATTCTTGAAAATTTTTCACTTCCATCACCCTTGATAATAGTGAATCCACTCTCTTGTTCCCCGTGAATAAAAAGATTTTTACTGACAATTATTCCTTGCTCAGAAATTTTTCCAATCAGGTTTATAAGAATTTCTTCAAGACGGGCATTGAATTTCAATTTGACAAGGGCTTTTATAATATTTGTAGTAGGTTCAATGCCGTATTTTTCAGATGCCATCTGCTTGAATTCTTCTATTTTTTTTGTGGTCACATTATTCTCAAGAAGCTCACGTCCAGAACTGAAGAACTCCCGGATTTTTTCTTCTGTAGTTAGAAATACATTCTGGTCGATTATATAAATAGGAAGAACCGATTCTTCGGCTTCTTTGATTCTTTTTTCGGTTGTTTCTTTATCTTCAATTGTGAGGTTAGAAGGAGCGATGATATCTTTTGGGGCAATTTCTCCTTCTTGAAGTGCTGGTAAAGATCTTGAAGGAACGTAAGAAAGAAAATAGGAAAGCACAACTACAAAAATAAAGACGAAAACAAAAGGTTCTTGTATGATTCTTACCCAGAATTTTAGTTTATTTTTTTTATGGCCTTGTGGAGAGTTGTCTTTTGATTCTTTAGAAAGAGAATTTGATTTTTTAAAGAAATCAAGATTTTTGAAAGAAAAAGTATTCATTTGTTTCTGTGTTTGTTTTCAGCCTTTTGGTATGCCTTAATTATTTTTTGCACCATTGAATGTCTTACGACATCTTTTTCATTGAAATGGACAAAAGCAATTTCTTTGATTTTAGAAAGAATCTTTATTGCGTGGAGAACTCCAGATTTTTCAGGATGAGGCAGGTCGATTTGAGTGATATCAGCAGTCACGACCATTTTTGAATCGAAACCAGTTCTGGTTAATATCATTTTCATCTGTTCTTTTGTTGTATTTTGGGCTTCGTCAAGAATAATAAATGCGCTATTGAGTGTCCGTCCTCTCATATAAGCTAAAGGTGCTATTTCAATGATACTGCTTTCAATGAGGCGGTTGGCCTGCTCCAAGCGGGCTAAATCAAAGAGTGCATCATAAAGAGGACGAAGATATGGGTTGATTTTTTGAGCTATATCCCCAGGAAGAAATCCTAATTTTTCACCTGCCTCAACAGCTGGGCGTGTGAGGATTATGCGGTTAACAAGCTTATTCTGAAGAAACGAAAGAGCCATAGCCATTGCCAAATAAGTTTTGCCTGTTCCAGCAGGCCCGATACCAAAGACTAAATCATAATTTTTTATAGCGTTAATATATTCCTGCTGGTTATAACTTTTTGGGGTTACTGTTTTTCGAGAGAGGCTTAGTGGTTCGGAAGAAAAATAGTCTTCAAGGCGATGGCCTAAACCTTCTTCTAAGAGGTCAAGGACGACATGAAAGTCGTCCTCTTTAAGAGAGTGTCCCTTGTCTTCAAGTTCTTTTATTTTTTCGAAGTAATATTTAGCAAATGTTTCTTTGTCTTCAGGACCATCAATGATTAAGCTTTCTCCTCGGACCGAAAGACTTACTCCTAATCTTTGTTCTAATTTTTTTAAATTTTTGTCCATGACGCCAGAAAAGGCGCTTTTTCGGATATAAGGGTATTCGATTTTTTCCATATTAATGTTAGATAGTTAGGAAGGATTCATTGTTCTTCTTTCTAAATTATAAACATCAAAAGGTAAGATTTGTCAAGTCAATCAGTGAGGAGTGAGGAGTGAGGAGTGAGGAGT
>JACUUK010000176.1 GCA_014859315.1 Candidatus Aminicenantota bacterium | reverse complement strand
TTTTTCTGCATCATGCATTTTTTCATAATGATTGTTTTCTTTAATGAAATAAACATGATAAAGGATTTAATCTGTATCGGCTACAACATTGGCGATAATCTTATAATTGGCCAGTTTTCCAACTTTTAAGATATCAACCACACCAGAAGAAGCAATCAGATTAAAACCCGCGATGCTTAGCAATAAAGCTACCATAAAAATTGCTATCTTTGTTCTGAATCTCATTTTATACCTCCGTATTTCATTGTGTTCAATAATACAGACGTATGCAAAAACAAAAAGGTTGCACCTTTTTCTTGGATGAGGTTAGATAGTATGTTAAACTAACAGACAACATTGCTGATTTTCTTGACTCTTTTTCTTGCCAATATTAACATAAATGTTGATGGAAAATATCAGAGTTCGCTTTGCCCCCAGCCCAACGGGATATCTTCATGTAGGCAACGCCCGGACTGCACTTTTCAACTGGCTTTTTGTACGCAAAAATAAAGGGATTTTTGTTTTAAGAGTTGAAGATACGGATATTGAACGGTCTGCTGCTGAATATGAGCATCAGATGATTGAGGATCTCCGATGGTTAGGGCTTGATTGGGATGAGGGCCCTGATATTGGAGGGCCTTTTGGGCCTTATAAACAGTCTCTCCGCATGGATATTTACAATGTATATACGCAGAAATTGTTGGAAGAAGGAAAAGCATATTATTGTTTTTGCACACCTGAACAATTAAAGAAAGAAAGAGAGGAAGCCCTTTCTTCTGGAAAGATCCCAATTTATAGTGGACGGTGCCGTTCCCTTTCTCCAGAAGAAGCCATGAGGAGATTAGAAGCAGGAGAGCGCGGAGCCGTAAGGCTTCAGACTCCTGATTCAGGGACCCTCTCCTTCAATGACCTTGTTAGAGGGACTCTGAGTTTTGATTTAAAATTGACAGGAGATCCGATTCTGGTTCGTTCCAATGGCCGTCCGGCTTATAATTATGCGGTTGTGATAGATGATTCATTGATGCAGATCACCCATGTTATCAGAGGAGAAGACCATATTTCCAACACTCCCCGCCAGATTCTTACTTGCGAGGCGCTTTCCATTTCTCCTCCGCAGTTTGCTCATCTTTCTATGGTTATGGGCAAGGACAACACACGGTTGAGCAAACGGCACGGAGCAACGGCTGTGGATCAGTTTAAAAGGGAAGGAATTCTTCCAGAGGCGCTTTTTAATTATTTAGCTCTTTTGGGATGGGCTCCTCCTGAAGGAGAGGAAGTCCTCATAAAAGATGATTTAATAAAGCTTTTCGACCTTGAAAAGGTCAGCCGTTCTTCTGCTATTTTTGATTATGATAAACTACATTGGCTCAATCGTCAGCATATAAAAAGACTTCCACCTCGAAAAAAAGCTGAAATTGCATATCCATATTTAAAGAAAACAGAGATACTTCCTGAAGTAATGACTGAGGAACACTGGAAGTGGCTGGAAAGAGCTGTGGAATGTTTCCTCGAGGGAGTGGACCGTTTTACAGACCTGCCAGAAAAATTTGCCTTGCTCTTTGATTTCTCTCCTTCTGATATGGACAAAGAAACAAGGGAAATTTTGCAGTCCGAATCTGCTGATCTTGTAATCAAGCTTTTCGTAGAAAAAATATCAAAAGTCGAAAAATTCGACTATCCCACATTTGCTGCTATTACTCAAGAAATCAAGGAAGAGACCGGTTATAAAGGCAAATCCCTTTACCACCCGCTTAGGGTTGCTCTTACTGCCCGCTCTTCAGGCTTGGAATTAGATAAATTTATTCCTCTGGTTGAAGATGGAGCCAAGATTTCTTTTCCCAGGCCATTAAAGGATTGTATCCAGCGTGTATCTGAAATGTTAGAATTCCTTCAATAGATTTGTCCCGGCAAGAAAAATGGAAACAATAAGCAGGCTTAACCCCATTGTGGAAGCCCTCCGATCAAACCCGCAGCGGGTGCATAAGATATTCATACAAAAAGAAGCAAGGCACAAAAAGATTTCTCAAATAATTTGGCTTGCGCATGAGCACCATATCCCTTTTCTTTTTGTGCCCAGGCAAAAACTGGATAGTATTGACAAAAACCATCAGGGTGCTGTAGCTATGCTTTCTCCCAAAGAATTTAGCTCGTTAGAGTCGATTTTAAAGGCATCAGAGCAGCCGTTTCTTCTGCTTCTTGATGGCGTGGAAGACCCTCAAAACTTTGGTGCTATTGTTCGAAACGCCGAAGGAGGGGGCGTGGATGGAATTGTCATTCCCGAGAGACATTCTGTGGGCTTGACAAGCACAGTTGCTTCGGTATCAGCAGGTGCTCTGGAGCATGTTAAAATAGCAAGAGTTAAGAATCTGGCTCAGACTGCAGACATGTTGAAAGAAAGAGACATTTGGATTATAGGGGCAGAAAGTGGTGGCTCATCATACTGGTATGAATTTGATTACACCCAGTCAGTAGCAATTATTCTCGGCTCTGAGGGGCATGGATTGCGTCCTCTAATAAAAAAGAAATGCGATAAAATACTTTCCCTTCCGCTTTTTGGTAAAGTTTCCTCACTTAATGTAGCCTCTGCTGCTTCGATTTTCATTTATGAGGTTATCCGGCAGAGAATGAATGCTGGGCGTTGAATAAAATGGCTT
>JACUUK010000038.1 GCA_014859315.1 Candidatus Aminicenantota bacterium | reverse complement strand
GAGCTTATGACTTTTAGAGCCCGGGGGAGGACCTGAAGTTTAATTTCGTCTTCGACTCCAAAAGGCTCTCCATTGTACTGGGCTGCAAGGTTTTTACCGCGGATTGTCATTTGTTTGGCTTTGAAGTGTTTCTGAGTTTTCTGAAAGAGGCCAAAGTAGATAAGAGGAAAACATAATAAATAGACCCATCCTTTTGTTTCAAAAAATGTGATGTCAAGATAGCCGTCATCTATCTTCGCTAAAGGAGCCACTCTCCAATTGTATCCAAAATGGTTAGTCTTGTTGATAATGCAATCGAACACATTCAGGTTCAATATTTTTTGGGTGAATTGCTCACCTGAATCATCAATGCCATCGATGAGTTCAACATCCACTTCTTTTTTTGGATATTTTAACATGAGTTTTGCTGCCCAAAGGTGGCCGAATAGTCCATGGATTGGGTTTCGCAGTTTATCTATTGTGACAGCACCAGTGGCGCCGATACTCGAAAAGCAGGCAGTTTTTCCATCAATTTTTATAAGATCAATCTCTCTTGATTCCCCCTTTTTTATAAGATTTACAGCAGAAAAGATATTTCTTGGAATATTCACAGATTTGCGGCAGCCATTCCCGCTTCCAAGGGGAATGATTCCCAGGGCTGGTTTTTTTGCTCGGCCACAAGTGATTATCCCATGAATGACATCGGCGATAGTCCCATCTCCTCCTGCTACAACGATAATATCATGAGAGGAACTAAGTTTTTTAGCAGTTTCAATTGTGAAGGTTTTGTCTTTATGAGTGTCGATTATTTGTCCTGGAAAATTTTTCTGGAGATATCTTCTTAAAAACCTTCGTCTTTTCCATTTTCGGTTAGCTGCTTTTGGATTGATAAGACAGGCAATTTTTGGTTCGTTTGTAAATGATGAATTTGATTTATTCATTTTCGGTTTATTCAAATTAGTTTCTGCAGGACTATATTTTTTTACCAGAAAAATGGAATATTCGCAATGAAACAAGTGAAATCAGCATAATTTTTTTCTTTTGTAGAAGAAGACAGATGCATAGTGCTTCATGATAATTTGTTTTGCTTTTGTTTTCGCCTGTTTAAAAGATTTCTTATTAAAGGAACATTTATAGATATGATAAGCACCACAAAAAGGCCAATCAACAGAGAATCTGGAATTTTTACAGTGTTGCCAAACCAGGCAAGGATAAAAAAACGTGGAGTCCTTGAAAGAAAAACTGCCAGGATGTATTTCGGAAGGGGGTACTTGGCCATTACCACAAGAAACCTGAATGGATAAAAAGGGACTGGCGTAAACCCAGCAATCCAGAGAGCAAGGAATGGCGCCTTGTAGAAATAATTTATAATTTTATTTACTGCTTTTTTATGCTGGATTTTGTTGAATATTTTTAAATCGGTTACAAATTTAAAGACAGAATAATTTAAGACTTCTGTAAGCACAGTGCCAGCAACGGCCACAAATGCTATTGTGAGAGGCGTGTAGAATTTCCCAAAATAAAGAAGAATTGGCTCATGTGGAAGAATGGCGATTAAAAATTCTGAAGGGAAACTGTAGAAGAAAAGGATCCAAAGGTTTTTGCTTTTCTGAAATGATTCGCATGAGATCCACAATACTAAAAGCACAAGAACAAAGCACACCTGGAGAATAAAAAAGAGTATCTTTAGTTTGGAATTTAAGGTTTTTTTTCTATTTAGTTGTAAGCCCATGTGTTTATGACTATGGATTATTAACAGGTAATATACGAAACATCTTTCTATATGTTCTGTAAATTGTCTTTAATGAGATACTTAGCTGGTTTTTCAGAGTTTGCGCGGATGCTTGTGAAACAGTAATTACAGGTATTGGATTTTAAGAAATCTTCTTTTATTTCCCTTTGGGATTGATACTTCTTGATGATAAGGCCGCAGGGCGAGAGCGTTCCGTCTGGGTTTACCACAAGGAATCTTTCACCAGCCCTGCAGTTAGGAGTTTCATGGTTTTCAAAGAATTTAATCATGTGTTTAAACACATATTCAGACGTGAAGACTGTTTTGTACTTTCTTTTGAATTCAATAAGTCGTCTAATTGTCTGTTTAAATTCAGGCATTTCATCTTCAGAAATCATATATTCTTTTTTTGCGGTTCTTAACATAGTGTACGCGCTGAAATTCATTTTGACCTCCCACTCCCTGGCTTTTTCAGCCAAGGCAATCACATCTTTGTAATTTTGGCTTTGTACAACACAACTTAGCGTAATACATTTATCTTTTATTGCTCTCAGGGAAGTGCACAGAGTTTCGATGCGTTTGAAAAGGCCAGGGATACCGCGGAACTCATCGTGCCTCTCATCAGGATAGTCAAGAGAGACAGAAAATTCATCTACGCCTGCTTCCCGGAGACTGGTATATTTCTCTTTAGTCAAGAGGGAGGCATTCGTCGTAAGCACGATAAAAGGTGGTTTTTGAGGCTTTTTTATGACCTTGATGATTTGTTCCAAATCTCTGCGCAGCAGGGGTTCACCTCCAGATATTTGTGCAACGACAGGCTTCAACTCTTCTGCGCGTATGCCAAATTGCTCAGGACTTGCCTGTTCTTCATCCTTGACTATTCCTCCGAGATGACAGTGCTTGCATTTAGCATTACAACTATAAGTGATTTCAAAGGAAACACAAAAGGGGCGTTTTAATAGAAAGTTTTTTGTGCCCCGGCTTGCTAAATAAAATGCCCGTATTGGATTTATTGCCATGATACTCCTTTTATTATGTATAGACTTTTTTTTCAATGGATTGCTTTTTATTCAAGAGAGTAAAAGAATAAATTTTTACACCGATTAGCAAAGAAGCAAATACTGCTGCTAAAATCTGTAAATTTGGTAAAAATATCAAAATCAGTGTGACAACGGTTGAGTTGCAAAATTTTGCAAAAGGGCAGTAATTTAAAAGATAAACCGTGCGATCCACTTTATAGAAATAATTAGGGGAAATTATATCGAATTTCACAAATTGGTAGCTGAGATAGAAATCCACAAATGCAAAATCAATAAGGTAAATAGCCACTGGAATAAACAGGTACGGCCTGAAAAAGAGAAAATTGATATAGAAAAAAAGAGTTTCAACTCTATCTGCGATTATATCGATTTCAGCTCCCAGAATAGTTTCTTGCCTGAATCTTCGTGCATACATACCGTCGAGAACATCTCCAAACCAATGAATCCCCAGGCCGATAAAATTGTATGTTGGATTCATCTTGAGGATTGCGAGAATAAAGAATGTTAGTGAAAGGGACAGTCGGGCCAGCGTGATGATGTTCGATTCACTGTAAATGCTTTGAGGATCTTTCGGCTTAAACATGAAAAATTCCCTTCTTTTTACATTGATTCATGTTATTAGTTCTAATTTTGCTTTCTTGCAGCGGGTTTGGTTTTAGGGCTTTTGGGAAGCTCTTTTATTTTATCCAAAGGTGCATTAAATTTTCCGTTTCCATCTACATCGATAAAGATAGGATTTGTGAGAGCATAAGGAAGCGTGGCATTATAGAGAAGGCCTGTGCGGGAAGTATTCTGAAGAACAGGGAAGAGGCTTTTCTTTCCAAGGGCTTCTGCAGCAATGAAAGAATCTTTTTCCAAATTTAATGAAATCTGCTTGGTGAACCGCACACCATTTTCCCCTTGGTCTTCTATTAGAAAGGTAAATTCTCTCTTCCCATTTATAATTATCCGCACTTCATCAACAGATATCCATGGAGCACTCTGAACATTTATGTAAACTTCTACAGTTCCATCTTTATCTGTGAGTGTTTCGCCTGGGATGGAAGTGTCATTAACTTTTAAATCGATAAGAGGTCCATTGGAGATAAAAGAATGACCTTTTTTTATTGCGTGAATAAGCGATGCTTCATCCAAATGGTCGCCTTTCTGGCCGCTGTAGTACACATATGTCCGGGAATAGCCTGGTTCTCCTCCCTTATCAATGGTATGGGAATCTGAAGAGCCGACAGCCGGGAAATAATAGCCGCGATTCAGAAGATTAAGCCAATCAGTAATAACAATATTATTTGTTGGATAAAGATAAGGACCGTTCATGACTTCTAAGACATCAAATGAAGCATCAAAATTCTTCTGTGTAAAAGAGGCTGATTTTGGATCGAGATTGCAGTTGTTAAAATAGCCGATTGTGCCTGACCTCGGATGGTTTACCTGAATAAGAGCATTGGGGTCTTTGGTACGGCTTGCGCGGAAAAGGGGAGCGGCTTCAGTAGCGAGAGGGTAAATGGCGCCATTGTTTCTTTCGTTTTCACGGAGATTCAAAGGATAGGAGTTATAATGAATCACACCTGAGGTGGTTACTTCATTTCCCTTGATAACAGCCAAATATTTGTTCAAAGCGAGATTTTTAAGTGTTGGCCAGTAGTCGCAGATATAGTTGTGGTCTGTGGCGATTGCAACATCGACTCCTTCAGCCACCACGGATTTTATTCTTTCTGCGATTGTGACTGCGCCGTCAGACTTATAGGTGTGCATATGAGGGTCTACGGAAATGAAGTTTTCTGTATTCAGGACTTTATCAATGTGAAACGTCAGTTTTTGCTCTTTATCCTGAATGAGTTCAATGACTTTATAATCAAGCGAATATTCAGGCCCTCTTGAGGAATAAACAAGATATGCCCCAACAGGTATTTTTAATGAGAGGCCGTTTTCCGGTGGATAACAAGAATTTTTGAAAGACTCCCAACGTCTGTTGCTCTCAATAGGATTAAAAGGCATAAAATAAGGAGACTCGGTCGGGGAGAGGCCAATGAATGTTACTTTGCCAGGGACATATTCTCCTTTGCTGTTTTGAATCCGAACAGTGACAGTTCCTTTGGGTTTGTCGTAGAGAAGACATCTGTTTTCTTTTTCAGGCACTACATGGAAAAGTTTTTCTACAACTGCAGGGAAAAAGTTTGCTCTGACATAATAAAGGCCTTCTGGAAGCGAAACCTCAACAGGGTCAGTGGAATCAAGAAAAGACCGGAAAAAGACAGAAGATGACAGAGCATCTTTTACAATAATTTCGAACACATCCCCGTTGAATCCCTTAAAATAAAAAACAGCTTTCTCAGATGGTATATTCAATTGACTGTAGATATTCTGGAGTAAAAAGTTTGGATTGCAATCAACGAGAAGAGTGTATTTGACATCGAAAGCTTCCCCTGGAGCCAGATTTCCCGGTTTAGGCGTGTTTCTTCCACCTGAAGGATTCTCATCTATCCATGCAAGGTAATGTCCTTTTTTTGGATAAACACGGAAACTGAGTTCTTGATGTTTTTCAGCATGGAGAGGGCTGAAAGAATAGCTGTGATTGGCATTAAAATAAAGCGAATAGTTAAGGCCCTTCAATTCTGTTTTTCCAGTATTTTTTATGGTGGATGTGATATCGATTCTTCCTTTTTGAAGATAATACTGGTACATGGTTTTAACCTGTGCTTTTTGACTCCGCCCATTTTTATATGTGGCTTCTGCTATAAAACAGGCCACTTCCTCAGAAGTGTTTACATCCAGAGGTTTGAGCGAGGAATAAGCCACGTAATGCCTTTTTCCATCTATTTGGATATTTGGAGACCCTATATTGAGGTCACTCTGGAGGTTCTTTCCATAGGGAACAAAGCTTAGTATGCATCCGATACCACTTCCGGCTGGATAATTCAGGATGGATTGCAAAGGCCGGGGAGTAGCGCCAAGGAGAACTGCTGTTTCACCGTCAGTCAGGAGAAAATCCCCCTTTTTCCAGTAACTGCATATTTTTTCTGCCATATCGTCTGCATTCTGGATGACTTTTACCTGAAATTCTGCTCCCTGTAACAGAATAGGGAAGAGGCAGAGAAGGAGTAAGATGACTTTGATTGTAGTTTTCATTGTGTCCCTCCTTTCATAGATGAGAAAATGTTGAAAGTTTCCTCATGAAGATACTTACCTTATATTAAAAATAAATAGAATTCAACGAATTTCACAAACAGTCAAATTTATCTTCGATGGTTATTTTAAAAACAGCCAAAAAAAACTCATACACTTTAAAACCGATGCAGGAGCTTTAGTTTTTATTTTTTTAGATAGCTGAGAAGCTGTCTGGCAATCTCTGCGTTTTTGTGCTCTGGGGCTATTTCTAAGAACTTTTCCAGATTCTTCACGGCTTCTGTAACGTTATTTTGGCCGATATAGATGGTTCCTATCTGGTAATAAGCTTCGGAATAATCTTTGTTGAGCTCCACTGCTTTAAGGAATTGTTTGAGAGCTTCCTCAGATTCTCCCAGGTTCGTCAAGACCACTCCAAAATTATAAAACGCATCAGGGTCATCCGAGCTGATTTCAATGACTTTCAGATAATATTCTTTTGCTTTGGTGTAATCACCTGTTTTTGCAAGTGCCTCGCCTAATTCTTTATTACAACTGAAGCTTTCCGGGTTAAGTTCAATAGCTTTTTGGAAGGCCGCAATAGAATCTTCTATGTTTCCCATTTTCTTAAGGCACAATCCTAAGTTGAAATGGTATCCCCACTGGCTTTCATTGAGTTTTATGGCTTCCTCATAAGAAGAAGCGGCCTTCTCGTATTTTTCCTCAGAATACAGTTTATTCCCTTGAAGAAAAAGTTTATCAGCATCAGAAAGCATACGCTCCATTGCTTTTTCTGCTTTCTCCAAAGTAACAACAAGATGGGTTGATTCTGCAATGGAAACCTTCACTTCATTGGAGCTTGGGAGATAACCTGATTTTTTAAAGCTCACTTGATAGAATCCAGGCCAGAGGCCAACCTGAATGAATTTTCCTTCCTTGTTTGTTTTGTTTTCGAAATGGCGGGTAGAAACCTTTGTGGATATGATTGAAACCACGACATTCTCCAAAGGATTGCCTTCTTTATCTGTTACAATCCCTTCAATCTTGCCTTGTACTTGAGATAAGGCAGAAAGGGAGATTAAAACAAACATGCATCCTCCGATGATTGCTTTTTTTATCATGTGTTCCTCCTTTATTCCCTACCCTTTTTTTCTTCTACCTTCTTCTTCAGCTCGATTATTTTTTCCTGGTTTGGGTCTAATTCAAGGGATTTTTGTAGTAACGGCAATGCTTTTTCAGGAAGATTCAGATTGAAATAGCATTCTGCTGCAAGGTTTAAAACGCTTATTTCTGTTGCGCGCTCGAGGAGTTTTTCAAGATAGATGAGAGCCGAATTCCAATCTTTCAATCCTGCATAATCGACTGCAAGGATTTTTGCAACTTCTCTGTCTCCAGTAGTCTCATAAAGGGGAATTGCTACTTCCAGAGAATCCTGATACTGGTGGAGCGCAAAGAGTGTTTTTGCAAGAAGGCTTTTTCCTTTTATGCTTTCTTTCATTGCGAGTGATTTTTCCACGCTTTGCTTCGCCTTGTGAAAATCCTGTCTCCTGAAGTATTGGTAAGCTAAAAGGTAAAGGTCATCGGAGTTGGGAAAAGGTTTATGCAGCTTTGAATATATCCATGGAACCATAGGATAGGATTGAGCAAGAAGGATAAAATTTTCCTTATGGACGAGCGGTTTTTCTTCACCAGAGTCAACAATGGTTATCCTTGCCTGATAATAGCCGGGCTTTAGGGTCGAAGGTATGATAGATGGGACATCCACTCCCAGGCCATCAGGAGTCATGATTTCAGTTAGAGGTTTTTTTAGTTCATAAACAGGATTTTCTTCATTAACCGGAAAAATTTCAATGTGCAGTGATTTTAAATTGATATGTTGAAGATTAAATATCTGGCAATAAAGGCCTATTTCTTGTTGAGGGAGAAACTGGTGCTGGGTGTTTATGAGATATTGGACTCCATTAAAAGTAAAGGCCTTAAGCTTTCCTCTCTGATTTTCTTTAAGTTTTTCGCGGCGGTGATAAAGGATAGCATCCCCAATGAAAGAGGAGTCTTTTATTTCGGGTATAGAGATGTTTGTTTGGAAAGTTGTGAAATCCTTTGCGGTTTTGTTTTTAAGAAACATAAAAAGTGTAAAATTTCCAGGGATAACTGGAACTACATCCTGAAAGGCAAAAAGCTGGCGCTCATGTTTCTTGTAGTTTTCTGGAGAGATGCTTAAAGGAATTTCCTCTTCTTTTTCTAAAATGGAATTCCCATCTGTATCTTCTATTTTTATAATCAGTTGAAAAGCCGCATAATGGTTTCCTTGATAAATAGAAAAATTTATTTTACCGGGTTCAAGGGCCCAGTGAAGAAACATCTGGCCGGAATTCTGGAAAACCTTTACTTTTGCATGACTTTCAATGAAGTCATGGGAATACTCGGTCTCTATATAATCTTTGTAAGCTAAAAAATGGCGTGCATAGGCATCAGAGAATTTTTTCTCAGCAAGAGAATAAACATTGGATACAATAGATTCAGAGGAAAGAGATGTTGTACCAAGAGTTGTCTCTCCAGGAAGGTATGTGAGAGAAGCAGCTGCCAGTTCTCCTGAAATATTTTTCAAAGCTTTATAAGCAGTAGACCGATTAAGGGCCCTGCTATATGAAGATGGAATTATGAGTTTTTCAGGGCCTTCCATGCCAGGAGAATAGAGTTTATATTCACCGATTCCATACTGCTGATAGAATATTAAATAGAAATACGGAGGTAGGCCGTACTGCTGTTCTCCTTTATAGTACCAGAGTTCAAGAGGCCAGATGTCAGACTGAGTGGCAAATATCTGCCTTTCGAGAGGAGGACCAAGCAGAAGATAAAAATAGCCACGCTCTGTTTCATGGCCCTTCTTTGAAGCTCCATGGCCGAAATTCAAGTCTGCAAAACGCACTCGGTTCATGTATTCTTTGTAAAATTCGTTTTCTTTGGTATCTGGAAGAGGGTCTCTCCTTGCCCAGAATAGCTGAATAAACTTGTCTCTTTCTTGTGGGGTTTTCAGTTTAAGGAAAACATCTTTTTCCACTTTTGTGAGAATGGGGGATACAAGGTTGAGCCATTCTTTATGACGGCTTAAGAGGTTTTCGCTTCCATTTAAAGAAATAAAAGAAAAAAGAAGTATTAACGCGATTTTTATAACATTCTTCATATGTAATCAATTCTCCATAAGATTGCCACGTCGCTTCGCTCCTCACAACGCCGTCTGCGGCATCCTCGACTCGTGAATAATCCTGGTTCTTTTATTTAAAATACCAAAACATAATTAAAGTTGCAATCAAGAAACTGTGGAAGTAAAGAAATAGAAAATTGCAAAGAAACCTTCAGAGGAAATTTCAAAAAATAAATTCAATTAATTGGATTTATTCAAATTATTGGATAAAAAAGGAGTAAATCTTTAAAAAGGATATGTGTAACTTATTGAAATCAATAAAAATCCAATTAATCTATTTTGGCATGAATATTGCTATATAACAGAGTATAAAAAAATTAGGTGTTAATTATATAATTAATTTACTTTTTTGGGTGGGATTTATAAAATAATCATATAAATTAGAATGAGTAAAAAGGGTCACTATCTTTGATATTCTTATTTAGGAGGTGATTATCAGGAAAAGACAAATGTATAAAAGGGAATAATGTATTAGGTTTATTAACAAAAAAAGGAGGACAAATGAGATTTAAAGCAATTTCATCATTTATCGCCATCCTCATATTGCTTTCTCCTCTTGCTTTTACTCAAAGTAAAGAGACTGGAGCGATTACTGGTGCTGTTCTTGACGAAAACAGAGCTCCTCTTCCCGGGGTGACCGTCACACTATCAAGCCCGAAATTGATGGGTACGCGTTCGGCCATAACGGATTACGAGGGGAAATATCGTTTTCCTGCTCTTCCTCCAGGAGTTTACTCTGTGAAGGCAGAACTTCCGGGCTTTGCGACTGTAATCCAGGAAAATGTCCGGCTATCCACAACAGTGAGTCTAACAGTTGATTTAGTTCTCAAGGTGGCAACCCTGGAAGAAGAGGTGACAGTTATTGCCAAAGCGCCTACTGTTGATGTGAAAACATCTGAGACCGCATCAATCACCATTACAGATGAAATGCTCCGTAACATGCCGACCACACAATTTGCGATGGATATCGTGAATCTTGCCCCTGGAGTTACTCAGAATACCGCCTACGGGGCCTCGTCAAGCACGGGAATTTCCTACCAGGTGGACGGCGTAGATGTTTCTGACCCTGAAGGAGGATCAGCCTGGGTCTTTATCGATTACAACATCATTGAAGAGGCCAAAATCATGGGGATTGGGCTCCCGGCTGAATATGGTGCTTTTACCGGGGTAATTTTTAATACAATCACCAAGTCCGGAGGAAATGAGTTCTCTGGCCATGTCGAGTTTATCTTCCAGGATACCAAAAAGGGATTCTGGACTGCTGAAAATAACAAGGCGTATATCGATGATTTTCCTGATCTGGAATCACCCCTGACGGGGATGATGGATGCTGGTGCCCATATCGGCGGTCCAATCAAAAAGGATAAGCTCTGGTTCTACCTTGGAGCCGAATATCTTCGGGAGAAAGACAGACCTGCAGGTTTCCAGGAGCCAAACTTCAGAGATTACAAACAGCCCAGGTTCTTTTTAAAACTGACGTCTCAGTTAAGCCCGAAATTACATCTGACGACCTTCGTCGAAAATGACACCTACAACGGCATCAACAGAAGGGCAAGCGCCACCCATCCCACTCCCGAAACATGCGTTGACCAGACTTCTCCCGACTGGGTAGGAAACTTCGCCCTTACAGCGATTCTAAGCCCCAATACGTTTGCCAACGTCAGAGGCTCCTTTTTCATCGGCTATTACTATCTTGATCCCCAGGGAGAGGGCACTGCTGTTTTTAGCGCTGAACAATACCAATGGCTCTATAACAGCAACTATTTCTACAAGGCTGACCGGAAGAGATACCAGGCCAATGCCAGCATTTCCCACTATGCTGAAGATTTCATTATGGGCAACCACGATTTCAAATTCGGGACGGAATTTGAATACGGCTGGGCGAGAAGCAGATTTGGTTACACCGGCCCTAATAGCTGGTATATCTATGATTGGTTTGGTTATCTTTATGCCTACCAGTATGAGGGTTATGACACAAACACGCACTACACCCGAAATGAAATATTTGCCCAGGATGCATGGTCCATTACAGATAATTTGACAATAAACATTGGCGCCCGATTCAGCATGATGCGCGGCGGTGTGAAAGGGACAACCGGCTCTGTTTACAGTGCGAACCGCATCGCCCCCAGAGTTGGTTTTGCTTGGGATGTTTTTAGCGACCACACAACTGTTCTTAAAGCCCACTACGGCCAGTTCACAGAAGCCATGTATACAGGAATTATTGATCGCCTCAACCCACCCGAAGCCTTCAGTGACTTTGTAGGTTATTACGAGTGGGGTGGCGAGTGGTATGAGTTTGGAAGATGGTCTCCTGAAGTTATCACACTTGCTGATAAGACTAAACATCCGTACATGGATCAGTTCACTATTGGGATTGAACGCGAACTATTCAAGGATGCCTCCTTCGGTGTAAGCTACATTTACCGTTCCTGGAAAGATTTTATTTCCCAGTACGATACTTTAGGTCAGTATGAACAAATCTATGTCAGTGATCCTGTTACTGGCGAGCAGGTCATGGTTTACAACCAGCTGAACCCGGGCGAGCGAAACCGGGTCATTGCCAATATCAAAGAAGGAGATCCCTGGATTCTCGATAACCCCTATCGCACATATCAGGGCATAGAGTTCCGACTAAACAAGAGAATGTCCAACCGGTGGCAGCTTATTACCTCCTACATTTATTCTGAGTGCAAGGGCACCATGGATAACTCCTTTGGCGGTGACTTTGGCTGGGCTAGTACCATTGACCCGAACAGCTGGATCAATAGAGATGGAAACTGCACGCGTGATCCTAAGCACATGCTGAAAATACAGGGGACATACATCTTGCCACTCGATATCTGGTTTAACGCCCATTTCACTGTGATAAGCGGCAACACTTACACGAGATATATCCGTCCCAGACTTGCACAGGGAAGAACTAGTGTCTTCACCGAGTCGCACGGATCCCAAAGGTACTCAACACGTGTGAATCTCGACCTTCGCCTGGAGAAGACCTTCATGTTGGAAGACAGGTACCGTTTAGGACTCATGATGGATATCTTCAATGTCTTTAATTCAGATACGATCACAAGTTGGGGAGCTCAAGCCGGATACGACTGGACCCCGGGTGATCCAGGTCCGGATGGACACAAAGTCTACGGACTGGTCTCCCCGAGAGCCATCCGTTTGGGAGTCAGGTTCTTATTCTAAGATGTGAACAGAACAAGAATTCAGGAGAGGGAGGTCTGCCTTTAAAGCGGCCTCCCTCTTTTTTTTATATGACTTATATAATATGTGGGGTAGTGTAAAATTGGAGAGATAGATTTCCTTAACGGTCAAATATCTGGTGAGTTTCACATATAATGGTTGACAGCACTATATTCTGTGATAAGATTTTTATATGAAAAACGACAGAAAGAGAAAAAAACGCGCCCTCTTAAAGATCGTTCTTCCGATCGTTTTTTCACTTGTTGCCCTGATCTCTTTTCTTCTTTTTCGGCAGGGGAAGACATCATTTTCTTCCTTAATAGGGAAAAGAGAATTTAATTTCATTCTTATAACCGTCGACACTCTCCGTGCCGATAGGATTCACTGTTACGGCTTTCCCGGAGTAGAGACCCCTACCATAGATCTATTTGCTTCCCGAGGTGTAAAGTTTGAAAAGTGTATTGCAGAGACTCCATTAACTCTTCCTTCTCATACTTGCCTAATGACGGGAACCCATCCCACGTTTCATGGAGTAAGGGATAATGGTGGATTTCTTGTTCCTCCCCAACTAACAACCCTTGCCGAATCGTTTAAACAAAAAGAGTACCAGACGGCCGCTTTTGTAGCGGCGTATGTTCTTGATTCCAAGTGGGGTTTGAATCAAGGATTTGATTACTATTTCGATAAGTTCGATTTGAGTAAATATAAATCAATCTCTCTGGGAAATGTGCAGCGTCGCGGAGATGAGGTTATCGATGAGGTTCTAAATTGGCTGGATAAGCATCACAAGGAAAAGTTTTTTACCTGGGTTCACCTATTTGATCCTCATACACCATATGAACCACCATCACCGTACAAGGAACAGTATCCAAACCAGCCCTATATTGGAGAAATCGCCTATACAGATTCACAGTTAGGACGCTTGTGGCGTTATATGGAAGAACATAACCTGCAGGAAAACACAATTCTTATTTTTGCCTCTGACCATGGAGAAAGTCTCGGAGAACACAGAGAAAGCACCCACGGATTTTTCGTGTATCAGGCAGGAATCCATGTCCCCCTTATCTTTGTGACCCCTTTTGAAAAAATTCATGGGAAAAGCAGGTCCAATGTGGTTTCTCTGGTGAATGTCATGCCGACTGTTCTCGAGATGGCAAATCTGCCGGTGCCAACCCAGGTTCAGGGGAAGAGTCTTCTGCCCTTGTTTTTCGAGGAAAAGGAGCTTGAGATGGATTTCGCCTATTCCGAGACTTTTTATCCACGTTTTCACTATGGTTGGAGCGAATTAAAGACTATCCAGGAGAAAAGACTCAAGCTGATCATTGCGCCTCAACTTGAACTCTATGATTTAATTGATGATCCGGCTGAGATGAAGAACATGGCATTTACTCACCCTGCAGAAACAAGGAGGCTAATGAGGAAAGCAGAGCAGTTCCTCGAGATGGCGAGTAAAGGGGCAATTGAGATTGATTACAGGAATCTTGATGAGGAGGCTCGTGAGAAACTATCTGCCCTTGGCTACATCGGTTCATTTGTGGATTCTTCGTCCTTAGCAGGACGAAAATTGGGCGATCCCAAGGAAAAAATAGAGATATTTAACAAGCTTTCGAGGGCCAAAGAGATGGGGCTGGAAGGAGACGTGGAGAAAGCTGTCAGGATGATAGATAAGATTATTAAAGATGACCCCGATGTCATCGATGCGTATTTTACTCGTGGGAATCTGTACTTCAAGGAACGCCGTTTCAAGGAAGCTCTGGAGAGCTTTTTCAAGGTTCTTGATAAGAAACCCGGGGATGCGTTCACTATAATTAATATTTCCAATTCCTATATCGCTATGGGAGATTTCAACGAGGCAGAAAAGTTTATTTCGAGCGTTATCAATACAATTCCTCCGGACTCCCAGATTTATTTTATATTGGGAAACATCAAAAATGCTAAAAAAGAGTATGAAGAGGCTATCAAATACTATGAGGAATGTATAAGACTCAATCAATCGTCTGCTTCGGCTTACAGTGAACTTGGTGGAGTTTATGTGACTCAGGGCAATTTTGATCGAGCTGAAGAATATCTCGAAAAAGCGCTGGAACTCAATCCATCCCTGAGGAATCTTCATTTTTATTGGGCGCAAATCCATGAGGAGAGAGGAGACTTGCACAAGGCTGCCGAAGAATACAGAGTGGAAATGGAGAACAACCCTTCTAATTTCAGGGCAGTTTTCAATCTTTCCAGGATTTATCGAATTACAGGTGATGTTGAAAACGAAGAAAAATTTCTGAAAAAGACAATAGATATAAACCCTGGATTTCCACTTACTTATTTCTATTTAGCCAGAATTTATCTTAACATGGGGCAGGACTTTGAAAGAGCTGTTGAGCTTGTAAAAAAAGGAATCGA
Organism: Candidatus Aminicenantota bacterium; assembly: GCA_014859315.1. GTDB lineage: Bacteria > Acidobacteriota > Aminicenantia > Aminicenantales > Aminicenantaceae > Kmv29. The sequence goes on along the minus strand of JACUUK010000038.1, from coordinate 1,528 downwards.
ACTGAAGCCCAAAAAAGAAGACCTCCCATTAGGATATTTTCTCCTGGCAGACCTTTACAACCGCCTTGGAGACAACTGGAAAGCCGAGGAATATGCACGTAAAGGGAGAGAGCTTGCTCAAGAGGCCAGAGGAAAGCGCTGATTTTGGTGCATTGAAGATTAAGATACAAATTCGCCCCAAAATATAATCTCACCCGAAAGGAACCACTTTTTTTGATTCTTGGAATGAAAAGTTTGCAGGCCGGGCATTTTTTGTATAAATTAAAGGGAATTAAGGAAAGGAGATTCCATGAGAAATAAAAAATTCATCGTAAGTGCACTGCTAATATTAGGAATAAGTTTTTTCTTGAGTTCGTGTGTCTCACAAGATAGCGGGCATGGGCTTGAAGCAAGGGCGAAGGAGATTCATCAGAAAGTCCTGACAGTGGATACTCATTGTGATACGCCTTATTTATTGTTGAGGGAAGATTGGGATATTGGGCAGCATCATGAATCAGGAACGAGGCGTGGTGCAAAAGTTGATCTCCCGAGAATGAAGGAAGGCGGCTTAGATGCAGAATTTTTTGCAGTCTATGTTAGCCAAGGGCCGCTAACGCCAGAGGGATACAAAGAAGCAAGAGAGAAAGCCGATCGAATGCTAAATGCAATCCATAAGATGTGTGACGATTATCCAGAGCTAATTTCCCTGGCAACCTCTCCTGAAGATGCCTACCGCCTGGAAAACGAAGGAAAAATTGCTGCATTCATCGGAATGGAAAACGGATATCCGATAGGGAAAGATCTTTCTCTAATAGAAGAATACTATTCGCGCGGAGTACGGTATATCACTCTTTGCCATTCAGAGGGTAATGATATTTGCGATTCGTCTACAGACAGAGAGCATCCAGAAGACCGGGGATTGAGCGAGTTTGGAGAGCAGGTTGTTGCTGAGTGCAATCGGCTTGGTATAATGGTTGATGTTTCTCACATGTCAGATAAATCCTTCTTTGATGTGCTCAAAGTTACTAAAGCGCCAGTAATAGCATCTCACTCTTGTGTGCGTGCGCTTTGCGACCATCCAAGAAATTTATCTGATGAGATGCTAAAAGCATTGGCTGAGAATGGAGGCGTGATACAGATTTGCCTTGTTTCAAGCTTTGTGAAAACGCCTAAGGCAAATCCGGAACGAGACAAAGCGTTGGAAGCGCTAAGGGAAAAATATGGTGATTGGGGTGAAATAAAGGATGAAAATGTGCGGGAGAATATGCGCAATGAATACCAGGAAATCATGGAGAAATATCCTGTCGATGGAGCAACAATCAGAGATTTAGTTGACCATATCGATTATGTAGTTAAACTGATAGGTATAGAGCATGTAGGTATTGGAACAGACTTTGATGGAGGAGGCGGGTTAATTGGGTGTGAGGATGTGAGCGAAATGCCAAGGATTACAGAAGAACTTCTCCGCCGTGAATATTCAGAGGAAGACATCCGAAAAATCTGGGGCAGCAATATAATGAGAGTATTGAAATTGGGGACAGTCCCCAAT
>JACUUK010000037.1 GCA_014859315.1 Candidatus Aminicenantota bacterium | reverse complement strand
GGTGGGAGGATCTTGGCAACGATGAGGGGAACCGGCACTGTGACAGATTACACCTTCATAATTAACTGTCACGGAAATAGAGATGCATCCTAGAACTTGGCTTTCCTTGACAATGTAATTATATTTATATAAGATTTTAAAAAAACATGAATTCGTATCAATTTTTAGGGGGATTAAAAGAAAGAGTCATAAATGATAAACAAAAAAACTCAATCAATAAACAATAGCATCCGTGTCCTTGTTTATTGTCTCTCGGAATTAATCTGTACTGGCATTCAAAAAGCCTTAGAGCAGGCTTCGGATATCAAATTGCTTGGAGTCGAGAAAAGTACTATTGACTCTTTTTTAGAATCAATAAAAAACAATACTCCCAATGTAATTCTTTTTGCAAACTCAGAGCAAACCCCAAACCTAAAGGAGATTTGCAAGGCGATCAGGGACTTAGAAAAGAAGGACACAAAATATCAGCCGATGTTTTTAGGCACATTACCTTCCCATGAAGAGGTCATAAGCCTGATTAACTCTGGCATAAGAGGATATTTTGACTTAAACGAGCCTTCTGATCAACTTGCTGAAGCGATCCGAATCGTCCACAAGGGAGACATCTGGCTTCCCAGAGATAAAATGAGCAGTATCATGGACAGGATTATTTCTGTTGTTGGTAGAGATCTGAAAGAAAGAACTCTCGACCAATTAACCCCAACAGAATTCCAAGTTCTCAGACTTATTGGCCAAGGAAAAAGCAATGATGAAATTGCAGAAGCCATGTTCATAAGCAAGAACACAGTCAGATCACATATTAAAAGCATCTATGCCAAGCTTAACACTCACAGTAGACTTCAGCTTGCATTGTATGCTATCAATTCAGCCTTATTTTAATGCTCTGATAATATTCATGAGGTATCAATGACACAAAAATCCGCATCAAAAAAAACCCAAACCGAAAAAAAGACTAAAACCTCTATACCAAACACAAATGCAAGTATCAATCGACGCAGGGAATGGCGTTTTGAACTTCCTTTGACAACGGAAGTTCAAGGAAAGGACACTATAGGCAAAACATTCAAAGAGGAGACAACCCTTGAAAATATAAGTTCTCAAGGCGCCTATTTTTGCCTTGACTCCGGAGTCACTGTAGGATCAAAGTTAAACTTGATGATTGACTTGCCAACAGGCCTTACTGAAGGCAAAAAAGTCAAACTCTGTCTTGGGGGACTTACAGTCCGGCTCGAAAAGCCTAATAAAAAAGGGAAACAGCAAGGTGTTGCAATCCGTTTCAAAAAAGAATTCAAATTTATTTCCGAAGAAGATGCTGAATAACAGCTCTGCTTTTAGACTACAGTTCTTCTATTTAGCATCCAAAAAACAATAAAAATATATCTTACCAATAAAAAAGTCATAAAAAGAAAATACAAAGAGCTAAACAATGTTGACAGTTGCATTAACAGGTGGCATTGCCACAGGGAAATCAGTTGTGGCAGAAGTGCTCAGAAATCTGGGTTGTTACATTCATCATTCCGATAAAATTGCCCATGAGCTCATGAAACCCCTTTCCCCTGCTTGGGAAAAGATCAAAAAGCATTTTGGCGAAAATGTTATTAATCCTGACAAGACAATAAATCGGTCAAAATTGGGAGCTATTATTTTTTCGAATAATGATGAACGGCAATTCCTCAATAATCTTATACACCCTCTTGTTATTAAAAAAGAAAAAGAAATTATTGAGAAGCTGGACAGAAAGAAAAAGTACAATATTTTCATCTCTGAAGCAGCCTTAACGATTGAAGCAAATTATGCAAGATTCTTCGATAAAGTTGTCGTTGTTTACTGCAAAAGGGACATACAGATAAAGCGGTTAATAGACAGGGACTACATTACACGCACTGAAGCAATAAAAAAAATCAGAAGCCAAATGCCTTCTAAGGAAAAATTAAAATACGCCGATTACATAATCGACACATCCGATTCTATTGCAAGTACTATTGAACAAACAGAACGCCTATATAGGAATTTAATGATGGATTATGCCATTAAATACAATGATAAACTGGAAAAATAGATAAATTCCTGTAAACGATTAAACCCATCTATAGTCAGATGCTTATTAAATGCTATTAAAATAAAGACTGCACGTGTGTCTTTACTATGTTTTAAGCGAAGCCGCAAGCAGAGGCATCATAATCTCATGATGCCCGATAAAATAAAATCCTTTTCCTTTACTTCCAAGCGGCCTTTTAACCACATTTTGATAAGGCCTATAATGACTTATGAAATCAAAAACTGCTGTTGAAAAATGGTCAAGAACTTTTCCTTGATTTCTAAGAAATGATACGGCTTTTAGAAAGACCTCTGGAAGAATCACGGCAGACCCAATATTCAGGAAAACTCCTCCCCCTTCAAGCTTTTCAACTATAGAACAAAACAGGAAAAAATCCGTCAATGATGTTTTCCCCAGTGCTTCCCCATCCACATTAGGATGGAAATGAATTATATCTGTGCCAATAGCCACATGAACGGTCACTGGAATATTCAATTGATATGCCAAGAATAAAAGGCTTTGTTTTTTATAGGGAAAATCATAATTGGATATCATCTTCCCTACTGCTTCCCCAAGTCCAATGTCTTCTATCTTTCCGTTTTTTACAGCTTCATTAAGCATGTCCCCTGTTTCTTTAACCATCCCAAACTGTCCTTGTTTGATTTGTGTTTCTACGTCCTCAGACGTTTTTCCTGCTATTGCAATTTCAAAATCGTGAATAATCCCTGCTCCATTAAGAGCCAACGCAGATATCCACCCTCTCTCCATCAAATCAATCAGAATGGGATTTAATCCTACCTTGATTACATGGGCTCCAATCGCAAAAATAATTGATTTTTTCTTCCTCTTGGCTTCTTTAAGCAGGGAAATTAGTTCTTTGAAATCCTTTCCTGCTAAAATATCTGGAATACTATCCACAAATTGTGAGAATTTTTCATCAGGTGTAAAAACCCGGGCGAAACTATTCTTGTCCACCTTGCTTTTCCTCGCATGTATAGAATAAGTCCGCAAGCCCTTAGGGACAAGAGGTTTTACTTTGTATTTACTCATAGAAAAATACGAAAAAGAAGCGCATGGATTTTAAATCAGACAATATCTTTATTCTTACGTAGGAGATTTTTTTCTTGCATATAGCTATTTGTTTTTTATGTTTTTCAATTCTTGTCCAGGCCTAAATTTTATTCTCTTCCCTTTCTTGATCTTGATTTGCTTTTTTCTCCGGATATCTCTTCCATAACCAGTCTTTTTAGGGACTACCTTAAAGCTGGCAAATCCTCTTATTTCTATTTTTTCATCTTTTGCAAGCGATTCTTTAAGTGAATCAAGAACAGCATCAACGATTAATAACGATTTTGCCCTGCTGAACTCAGATTTCTTCTCAATTGCAAGGGCGATATCATTCTTAATCATTCGAATCTCCTTTTAAATCTATTGTTTATAATATTTAATTTATTGAAAATAAAAAGTCAAGGGATAAGTTATTGACTTGTTTAAATATACTTTTTATAATGAATTTAAAGTGAAAAAATTTTTTTTGATTTCCTTTCTCATTATTACTCTTTTTTCATTGGGTTACTCATCTATTCTTAAAATCACGGTTGATGCCGCTATCCATCCAATAACTTCTGAATATATCCGCAATACAATCGACAAGGCAGAAAGAGAAAATGCTCAACTGATAATCATTGTGCTCAATACCCCTGGAGGTTTAGATACTTCCATGAGGGAAATCATCGAACGAATCCTGGGATCCAAGGTTCCTGTTGCGGTATATGTTAGCCCATCTGGAGCACGTGCGGCCTCTGCAGGATTCTTTATAGGAGTTGCTTGTGATATTTTTGCAATGGCACCAGGCACAAGCACAGGCGCAGCCCATCCTGTCGGAATATCCATCACAGGTCAGCAAATGGATGAGACAATGGCTGAAAAGGTAACTCATGACGCGGCTGCTTACATAAAATCAATCGCAGAAAAAAGAGGTCGGAACATAAAGATGGCTGAGGATGCAGTCCGAAAGAGTCTATCTTACACAGAAAAAGAAGCTTTTGAAGGAAAACTTATTGATATCATTGCAAAAAGTGATAAAGAACTAATAGCCCATATCGATGGCAGAGAAATTCAAAGATTTGACGGGGAAACTATCAAGTTAGAGCTCAAGGACAAGGAAATCCTTGAGGTCTCCATGACAGCAAGGCAAAAGTTTCTTCTTACGATTTCTAACCCGAATTTGGCTTATCTTCTCCTCATGCTGGGACTTCTCGGTCTATATTTTGAGCTTGCCAATCCGGGAGCCATCCTCCCTGGTGTCTTAGGCGCAATTAGCCTTCTATTGGCTATCTTCGCCTTCCAGATTTTACCCATTAACTATGTTGGTTTGATGCTGATTTTACTTGCAATCGGCATGTTTATTCTTGAGATGAAAGTCCAAAGTTATGGAATTTTATCTGTAGGAGGAATTATTGCAATGATAATTGGTTCGATTATGCTCATAGATACACCCATCCCTGAACTTCGTCCTAGTTTGAAATTCATCATCCCAGTGGCTATTGGGCTTTCTTTGATCTTCATCTTTTTGATAGCTATCACAATTCGTGCACACGCAAGAAAGGTTTTTACAGGGAAGGAAGGCCTTGTTGGAGAAATCGGTTTTTCTCAAACCCGATTAAATCCAGAAGGAAAAGTATTTGTCCATGGAGAGATATGGCATGCAGAAGCACTTGAAAATATTCCAAAGGGAGCAAAGGTGGAAGTTGTTGAAGTCATGCAAAACTTAAAAATAAAAGTAAAAAAGGCATAATACAAAGTAAATTTTTATATCTGCTTAACTTGATGATTAATTTTATGAAAAATTTTAAGCATTTCAAAATAAATAGAAGAACATATGAGCATTTACAGCCACCTTAAAAAGGCTTTTCAAAAAAGTCATTGATATTAATATAATTTAAGGGCATATTAATTAAGGAGGTTAGAATGTTAACTTTTCCAATCATCGTAATATCCTTTTTTGTCCTTTATCTCTTGAATGCCATTAAAGTTTTAAGAGAATATGAGCGGGGAGTAATTTTTCGACTCGGCCGTGTGCTTTCCAAACCCAAGGGTCCAGGCCTTATTCTTGTATTTCCTCCTATTGACCGCATGGTCAAGGTCAGCCTACGAATCGTAGTTATGGACATCCCTCCTCAGGATGTAATTACAAAAGACAATGTTTCTGTTAAAGTCAATGCAGTTGTATATTTTCGTGTAATGGACCCACAAAAAGCTATACTTGAAGTTCAAGATTTCATCTATGCAACATCTCAACTTGCACAGACGACTCTAAGAAGCGTTTTAGGAGAAGTCGAACTCGATGAACTTCTTTCTGAAAGAGAAAAACTAAATTCTCAGCTCCAGGAAATCATAGATAGGCACAGTGACCCATGGGGAATAAAAGTACAGTTAGTCGAAATGAAACATGTGGACCTTCCAGAAAACATGGTACGAGCCATCGCAAAACAAGCAGAAGCAGAGAGAGAACGAAGAGCCAAAGTCATCCATGCTGATGGAGAATTTCAGGCGTCACACAAACTCAAACAAGCAGCCGATATCATTTCTACAAACCCACAGGCCTTGCAGCTAAGATTCTTAGGAACATTATCAGAAGTTGCAACCGAAAAAAACTCTACCATCATCTTCCCTATTCCTCTTGAATTCATAAAAGCTTTCAGTTACTTCAAGGAATCACACGAAAAATAAAAAGCTATGGCAAATAAAGATTATAGAGAACTTCAGTTGTCAAGTTCTTTTCTTGTTTTCATTTTCATAGCGATTCTGGTTTTGGGAATTATCATTTTTCTCCTCGGTGTATCTGTAGGCAAAAAACAAGTTCAGATGCTCAGCGAATCTCAATCCCTTGGTGTGGGGGTCGCTGAAAAAATTACAGCAGCAAAACCCATACCCGCAGAAGAGCCAAAAGGCATAATACGTAAAGAATTAGACGCACATCAACAAGCAAAAAAAGAAGAGAAGAAAGTTATTGCTCCTGCTTCGGAACAAAAAATAACAAATCTTTATTACATCCAGGTGGGCGCATTTAATAAAAAGAATGCTGCTGAAGCTCTTGCAGAAAAATACAAAAAAATGGGGTATCCGACTATTGTACTCAATCCCTTTTCAAAAGACAGAAGGCCTGTATTCAGGGTAAGAATTGGTGGATTTCAGACAAAAGAGCAAGCTCAAGAGATAAAGGAAAAACTGATTCGTTCAGAAGGCAAGAAGAGCAGCGACTATTTTGTTGTCAGGGGTTAAAGTAATCATCTCTTTTATCCTGTTCATTTCTACTAAGATGTTTATGTAGATTTTTGTGGAAAATGAAGGCAAAAGAAAGCTTGCTTGCTATAGGAAGCGGCCTCTTGACAGCACTTGCCTTCCCAAAGTTTGGCCTTTTTTTCTTTGGATGGATTTCCCTAATTCCTCTTCTTTATATTGTTCTTAAGAAAACCCCTAAACAGTCGTTTTGCTATGGGCTTTTAGCTGGCATATCTTACAACGCTCTTCTTATATACTGGATACCCTCTGTGCCAGCACATTACGGCAACCTGTCTATTGGGCTTAGCTTGGTCATTTACATAATCTTTGTACTGTTCCTTTCCTTATTCTGGGCCTTGTTTTCGTTTCTGTGTTCGAAAATAGCTATATCTTTTCAAAAATCAATATTTTTTCTTGCTCCATTTCTCTGGATTTCTTTTGAATATATACTGACTTACCTTTTAACTGGATTTCCCTGGGGACTTCTTGGTTATAGCCAGTATAAAAACATATATCTCATTCAATTGGCATCCATTACAGGTGTATATGGTATATCTTTTGTCCTTATTTTTTTCCAAAGCATGTTTCTTTTCTCTATGACTCACAGAAAAAGAAGCCCTTTCTTTATTGCATTGACGCTCATAGGTGCCATTCATATTGGAGGTTTTATATATCTAAAGCAGCATATTCCTGTTGATAAATATTTCACTGCTTCTGTAATCCAAGGGAATGTATCTTCTGACATTTATTGGGATAGAATCCCTATTGAAAAAACAAGAGACCTCTTTGACCAACATCTGTCCTTGACACAACAAGCAATTTACAGGGGTGCTCGCCTTATCATCTGGCCTGAATTTTCAGTCCCCCTTTGTTTCAGCTGTCCTTATGGCATTTACCAAGAATTTAAAGATTCACTTTCCCAATTTGTTCTTCAAACACATTCAACACTACTTATCGGGACAAACGAAAAAGAAACGGATTCTGAAGACGTTCGTTATTACAACACAGCACTATGCCTTACCCCTTCTCTGTCAATAACAACTTATTACAAGATGCACCTTGTTCCATTTGGTGAGTATACTCCCTACAAAAAAATCTTTTCTTTCATCGAAAAAGTGACGCATGCCATCGGCGACACCACGCCTGGAACTCGCTACACACTTCATGATTTTGACGGAAATCTGTTTGCTTCACCAATCTGTTATGAAATTATTTTTCCAAATTTGGTCAGGAAATTCGTTAAAAATGGAGCAAGTTTTTTAGTCACAATTACAAACGATGGTTGGTATGGAAGAAGTTCTGCTCCTTACCAACATTTTGCAATAGCAGTCTTCCGGTCAGTTGAAAACAGAAGATATCTACTTCGAGCCGCCACAACAGGTATCAGTGCTATCATTGACCCTCATGGAAGAATCCTTTCCCAAACAAAATTGGAAACTCAGGCATTTCTCACAGAAGACATCTCCCCTATTAAGAGCATGACTTTTTACACTAAATACGGTGATTTCATCCCCTTCATCGGCTTGACTTTATCTGCTATATTCTTTATTCTGTCTCTAAAGCGTAAGACAAATGGATGAAAAAAGTATAAAAGAGACATTTTCAGATCTCCAGTCTAAGGCCCAGGAATATTTTTCCCGGTTTGAAGAATTAAGAGGTTTTCTTTGACATAACACCTAAAAAAGTTGAATTAGAATCAATCAACAAAGAGCTTTCCACTCCTGATATTTGGAAAGACCAAAAAAAGTTTCAGTCACTCCAGCGAAATAAAAAAAAGTTGGAAAAAGAGATTCAATTTCTTTCAAGAATTCATGAAAAAAAAGAGGATCTCGAAGTCATTTTAGAATTAGGGGAAGAAGGCGAATCTGTACATGAAGAACTAAATCAAGCTTTGAATTCTTTTGAAAAAGTCTTAGATTCAGCTGAACTTCAAACACTTTTCTATGAAGAAGATGATTCGTGTAATGCTTTATTAACAATCCACCCTGGAGCAGGCGGGACAGAATCTCAAGATTGGGCACAAATGCTTCTTCGCATGTACCTTCGGTTTGCAGAAAGAAGAGGATTTAAAGCAGAAATACTTGACATTCTTCCCGGAGAAGAAGCCGGCATAAAGAGTGCGACAATCCGTATAGAAGGAGATTATGCCTATGGAATCTTGAGCCAGGAATCAGGCGTTCATCGTTTAGTTCGCATATCTCCTTTTGATGCGAACAAGAGGCGTCATACATCGTTTGCAGCTGTTTTTGTATATCCTGAAATAGAAGATGATGTTGAAATAGATATTTCCACTGATGATTTGCGGATAGATACATATCGATCCTCTGGTAGTGGTGGACAACATGTGAACGTCACTGATTCTGCTGTACGGATCACTCATTTGCCAACGGGTATTGTTGTTCAATGCCAGAACGAACGGTCACAGCATAAAAATAAAGCCACAGCCATTAAAGTCCTAAAAGCGCGACTTTATGAATTGGAAAAGAAAATAAAGCTGGAAAAAATAGATAAATTAGAAGACGCTAAATCTGATATTGCATGGGGAAATCAAATTCGTTCCTATGTGCTTCAACCCTACCGGCTTATTAAGGATTTGCGGACAAAAGTGGAAAAAGGAGATGTGGAAAAAGTGCTTGATGGAGATATCGACGACTTCATAAAAGCCAGTCTTATTTTTCGAAAAAACAAAGAGAATTCTTCCTAAATAGCTGGTTTTTTATTGTTATTTTATTTTTGACTTTGCTTCTTCCCAAATCTCATCCATTCTTTCCAGGTTTACTTGGCCAAGGCGTTTTCCTTCTTTCTTTAGCTTTTGTTCTATGTAATTGAACCGCCGTATAAATTTATAGTTCGTCTGTTTCAAGGCGATCTCAGGATTAATCCCCAAATGGCGGGATAAAGTTGCAATAGAAAAGAGGAGATCCCCAATTTCTTCCTTTATCTGAGCTTTTTTCTCCAATTTAATCGCTTCGTCTAATTCATTCACTTCTTCCTTGACTTTTTGAAGCACACTGGACGCTTGGTTCCAATCAAATCCATAAAATGACACACGGCAGCCAATCAGATGCGCAGCATGAAGAGCAGGCGAATGTTTCTCGATGCCATCAAAAATGGATTCATGTCTTTTTTTTGACTTTTTTGTATCTTTCATAATGTCATCTTCCTTGAAATATTTTTTCTATTATTGTAATATTTTTATCTTAATCAATAAAACTATTAGAAGCCGAGATTAGCTTTCAACTCTAATCAATATCATATTTTTATTCATCATAGGAAAAAAAATGGCAAATAAAGACAAAAACTCAAAAAAAACCACGTACAAGGAAAGCAAAGAACCTCTTCCCCCGCTCGATTTCAGTTCCATCGTGTTTCCCTTTTTCACACAAGCACTTATAAAGTTAGGCCAAATCAAGGATCCGACAATAAATAAAGAAGAGGAAAATCTTGTTCTTGCAAAAAGATTGATTGATCTTCTCGAACTCTTAAATGAAAGAACCAAGGGAAATTTGAAACCTGAAGAAGAGAAGTTCCTCTCCTCTTGTCTTCACCAGTTAAGAATGGCTTATTTGGAAAAAGCAAATATAATTAAACTGTAGTCAAATGCAAGTTATACAAGGTATTGAGAACTACCCTTCTTTTTCAAAATATTCAGTGATTGCTGTAGGGAATTTTGATGGAGTCCACCTTGGCCACCAGAAAATACTGCAATTGCTGGTGAATGAAGCCAAGAAGCATGATTTCATACCTGTCGTGGTTACTTTCTTTCCTCATCCAGAAATCGTCTTCGGACAGCAAATTAAATTGATCCAAACTCTTGAACAGCGGCTAAAAGACATTAAAAAATATGGCGTTAAGGCAGTTCTGGTTATTGATTTTAATAAGAAATTTGCCAATCTATCAAGCACAGATTTTATTGAAAAGATTGTCGTCAAGTCATTAAAAGGAAAAGAGATTATTGTAGGCAAAGACTTTCGTTTCGGCAAAAACCGTCAAGGAGACATTTCAAATCTTTATAACCTCGCTTCAAAATTTAATTTTGGTGCCATGGTCATTCCTCAAGTTTTCAAAGACGGGATGGCTGTAAACAGCAGTCTTATAAGAGAATTAATACAAAAAGGAAACATAGAAAAAGCCAATGCACTTCTTGGGAAACCATATTCAATAGAAGGGACAATTGTCAAGGGTAAAGCAATGGGTAAACAAATCGGTTTTCCAACAGCCAATCTTCAGACGAGAAATCATCTCCTTGTCTCTGGAGTTTATATTTCAACAGTAACAATAAGCAAAAAGGACTTTCCATCTGTTACAAACGCAGGAAATTGTCCTACTTTCCCGCAGAAAATCACACAAGTCGAGTGCCACATCCTTAATTATCAAAAGAATCTCTATGGCAAGTCTTTAAGAATCAACTTCCTAAAGAAAATCCGGGACGAAATTAAGTTCTCCACACCTGCAGAGCTTTCCTTTCAAATAAAAAAAGACCTGGAAATGGCAAAAAATTATTTCAGCTCCAAGCCCTCAATCGCATCGCCGGAAAGACAATGAAAACTTCCCTGAAAAGTAGTTTATCTAAAATCATATCTCTTCATTTCCTTGACTTTTTTCATTAGATATTGCATCTTCTTTAGAGAAAGTTAGACCTTTCTTCTTTCTAATGTACGGTCTTTTGTATCAAAAAGGAGTCGAGTATGAACGAAAAGATTAAGGCCAGAGTCATGGATTCCCGAAAAATCAAAAGAGTTCTTGAGCGAATTACTACAGAAATCATTGAGCGGAACCGCGATCTGAAAAATCTTGTCATCATTGGCATCAGAACGAGAGGAATATATATCGGAAAAAGAATATCAAAATTAATCAAAAATGCTGAAAATATCGATATCCCTGTTGGTGTTTTAGATATTACTTTGTATAGAGATGATTTTTCAGAACTTGAGGCACAACACATGGTAAAAAAGACGGAAATCGATTTTTCAGTAACAGATAAAGATGTGCTTCTTGTAGATGACGTCCTCTTTACTGGAAGAACCATACGAGCTGCCATGGACAGTTTGATTGATTTGGGGCGCCCTAAAACCATTCAGTTATTGGTCCTTATTGATAGAGGCCATCGGGAACTTCCAATAAAAGCTGATTATGTAGGAAAATATCTGCCAACATCCCGGCGGGAAATAGTTCATGTGAAACTTAAAGAGATAGATAATAAAGATGAAGTTCTAATCACAGAGCCATCCAGCTTGGAATAGGAGAAAAACATTGTCATTCAAGCATAAGCATCTTCTTGGTATACAGGCGTTATCCGCCTCTGACATATTGACTATTCTCGAGACAGCAGAATCATTTTTAGAAATATCAGCCCGGGAAGTCAAGAAAGTCCCTACTTTACGGGGGAAAACTATTGTGAACCTCTTCTTTGAGCCAAGCACTCGAACAAGAAGTTCCTTTGAATTGGCTGCCAAAAGATTAAGCGCCGATATTATCAACTTCAGCAATCAAACAAGCAGCGTTTCTAAAGGCGAAAGCTTAAAAGACACAGTTCTAAGCCTTGAAGCAATGAATACAGATGCGATCATTGTCCGGCATTCATATGCAGGAGCACCACATTTCATCAGCACCTTTTGCCGATCACATATCATAAATGCAGGAGATGGAGCTCATGAACATCCCACCCAGGCATTGCTTGATGCATTCACGATAAAGCAAGAGAAAGCAAAATTCAAAAATTTAAAAGTTGTCATTGTGGGAGATATTCTTCACAGCCGTGTGGCACGCTCGAATATCTTTCTTCTGAGTAAAATGGGAGCCAAAGTCGTTTGTGTAGGACCTCCAGCTTTTCTCCCAATTGAATTTCAACAATTCGGCACCCAGATCGATTACAATTTAGACCGTGCAATAGAAGGAGCAGACGTCATCATGACGCTTAGAATCCAATTGGAGCGTCAACAAAAAAACAGCTTCCCTTCGATCAGGGAATACAGAAATATTTATGGATTAACAGAAGAAAGATTTCGCAAGGCAAAAAAAGATGCCATAATCATGCATCCAGGTCCTATTAACAGAGGAGTTGAAATTTCTTCAGACTTAGCTGATTCATTGCAATCAATAATACTAAAACAGGTTGAAAATGGGGTTGCAGTACGAATGGCCATCCTTTATCTTTTATTAGGAGGAAAAGACCGTGAGACTTCTGATTAAAAATGGACGGGTCATAGACCCCTATTCTGGAACAGATGAAACATTGGATATTTTGATTGACAAAGGAAAAATCATAGACATAAAACCAAAAATAGACGGAAAGGACAATAAAGTCCTCGATGCCTCGCGTCTTGTTGTAGCCCCTGGTTTTATCGATATGCATGTCCACCTCCGTGAACCCGGCCAAGAGGATAAAGAAACTATAAAAACCGGATCACTTGCTGCTGCAAAAGGAGGGTTCACATCAGTAGCTTGTATGCCGAACACAAACCCGGTAAATGACAATTGCGGTGTTACAGAATACATTCTGGCCGAATCCAAAAAACATGCTATTATCAACATCTTCCCGATTGCTGCAATCACAAAAGGACTGAAAGGCGAAGAACTCACGGACATGGCTGATCTTGTGGATTCAGGAGCATGTGCTTTTTCTGACGATGGCCAGCCGGTCCAAAACAGCCAGGTTATGCGGCGTGCCTTGGAGTATTCAAAAATAACGAACGTCTCTATTATCGACCATTGTGAAGATAAAAATCTAAGCAGGGATGGAGTCATGCACGAAGGATATTACTCCTATCTCTTTGGATTAAAAGGAATTCCTGCTGCTTCTGAAGAAACAATGGTCTCCCGTGACATCATCCTTTCTGAAAAGTATCAATCTAAAATTCACATCGCTCATGTGAGCACAAAAGGAAGCATTGATTTAATCCGCTGGGCTAAGGACAAAAAAATTGAAGTCACTGCTGAAGTAACTCCCCATCATCTTCTTTTAACAGATAATTTAATTGAATCATACGATACAAATCTTAAAGTCAACCCTCCATTACGCAGCGAAACGGATAAGAAAGCCTTGCTACAGGCCATAAAGGACGGAATTATTGATGCATTTGCTACAGACCATGCACCTCATACATTTGATGAAAAAGAAGTCGAATTCAATAATGCTCCTTTTGGTATCATCGGACTTGAAACAGCCGTTTCTCTACTTCTGGATAAACTTATTCACAAAAACATTATTTCCCTTCAAAGATTTATTTCAATGTTTTCTACAAACCCCGCCAAAATTTTAGGGCTTAAAAACAAGGGGAAAATATGCGTTGGTGCTGATGCGGACCTGACCATACTGAATCTCCAAAAAGATATACTTGTAGATACTAATACATTTGTTTCAAAAAGCAGGAACTGCCCTTTCAATGGTTGGAGATTAAAAGGAGCGCCAGTCATAACTATTGTGGGTGGTAAAAAAGTGTATCCATTCAAATAACAGGCGAAATATTTTGAATATAAGTTTAATTATTAATTATTGAAGTATCTCTTATGGATAAGAAATTATTACATTTTGAAAACAAAATCGGCTATTCATTCAAAAATAAGAATTTACTGTATCAAGCCCTGACTCACAGCTCCTATGCCTATGAAAACCAAACAGAAAACATCTCTGATAATGAAGTCTTGGAGTTCCTTGGAGATTCTGTACTTGGCTTAATCATTGCAGATTTTCTTTGTGCAAACTATCCAGAACTTTCTGAAGGAGAACTATCAAAATTAAAATCCGCAGCAGCAAGCACTTCATCCCTTTCCGACTTTGCAAATAAAATTCAACTTGAAAAAATAATACTGCTTGGCAAAGGAGAGAGAAAAAATGATGGCCGCAAGAAAAAGAGGATTTTAGCAGGGGCTTTTGAAGCTTTGATTGCAGCCATTTATCTGGATGGCGGTTTTGATGAAGCAAGAGATTTTCTTATCGGACATTTAAAGCCATTTTTCAAGAAATTCCATATCAAAGATTTCCGTATAAATAACTATAAATCAGCACTTCAAGAATATCTCCAGAAAGCTAATCTGCCTGCACCAATCTATAAAACAATAATGACAAAAGGGCCAGACCATAAGAAAAGTTTTTTTGTCCAAGTCGTTTCCCAGGACCAATCTTTAGGAAAAGCTAAAGGACACTCCAAAAAAGACGCCGAGCAAAAAGCTGCCAAAAAAGCTCTTAAAAGAATTCTTGGAAAAAAGATAAAATCATTAAGTTCTGAAGTTTTTCTTTTTAAGAAAAAAACATGATTGAGTCTTATACATTTGGAAAAATTAAGGTCAAAGGACAGACGTTCACCTCAGATGTTATTGTTTTCCCTGATAAAATAAAATCACCATGGTGGCGAATTTCAGGGCATAATCTCTGCTTAGATGACATCCAGAGCGTTTTTCAAGCTCAACCTGAAATTTTTATCATCGGGACAGGTTTTTTTGGCCTTATGAAGGTTGAAAAAGACGTCATCCAGTTTGCCGAATCAAAAGGAATCCAGATTTTCATAAAAAAAACAGAGGAAGCGGTCAAGCTTTTCAATGAACTCTGGACTCAAAAACAAACGATAGGAGCCTTTCATCTCACCTGTTAACCTCTTCGGAAGAGAAAGGAAGCACCTTTAATGAATCACTAAAACAGATAAAATGTATAAAGTGTTAAAAAAGAAAAGGAAAAAAGTACTGCTTTTTTTTATTATCTACTCATAAGAAGGGCCAAAGGCCTCAGGGAAGGGAAATTTGCACAAACAATTTTGATAATGGCTGTAATTGGAACAGCCAAAATCATTCCAGGTAATCCCCATAGCCATCCCCAAAAGAATAGTGATAACAACACAACAAGAGGACTTAAATCCAATCCTTTTCCCATCACTCTTGGCTCTATAAAGTTTCCCATAATCATCTGGATAGCGATAATAATAATCAGGATCCATAAAGCTGGCCAAAGTGTCTCAAACTGAAATACAGCAATAGTGACAGGAAATGCTGTGGCAATAATTGATCCAATATTCGGAATATAATTCAATAAAAAAGTGAAAAACCCAAAGACAACAGCAAAATCCACCCCGAATAATAACAGCACAATCGTAACAAAGACTCCAGTTATAAAACTTACGACCGTCTTGATCGCTAAATATTTTTGGATTTGGTTGTTTATCTTCTGAATCACGTCGACGATTCTTTTTGATTGACTTCCAGAAAAAGATTTCGAAATCTTCTTTTCTATTATTTCACGTTCAGCTAAAATAAAAATCAGAAAAATAAAAATCAAGAACAAGTTTTTGATAAAAGCAAAAAACGGCCCTAAAGACGAAAGAATGAAACTTGCTATTTTGTCTAAGTCAATCTGCTCGACCCAATTGACCAATTGCCATTGTGTACTGGTCAATTTAAATTTTTCCTGAATCAAAGACAAAATGGAACCGACTTTTTGTCCATATTTTGGCAATTCCGCTGCAAAAGCCTTTCCACTGGAATAAAAGAGTGCTCCAAGAAGATAAAAAATAAAGAAAGCTACAATTAGAATAAAAATAATAGATAATGCATTTGGAATCTTATTCTTCTTTAAAAAATCCAAAATCGGGAAAAGAATATAAGATATAAAAATGGCTATAAAAAATGGGAAAAGAACCGGTTTGGCCAATCGCAAAACAACGCCACAGATGAAAATAACAATTATTAAAAGAGAGATTGTGATTGCCTTATTGTTTTTCATCCTTTTTTTTCCCATTATAATTGATTTTAGAATGAAATTCTACTTATAATCTTTATTAGTAAGCATATCTATTTCCGTGATAAGGGAAATATTTGACCTAATTGAGAAGTGCGGCGACGGTTCCCTCTCCATGCGAAGCCCATTGTGGAGGGTGGGAGGGTCTTGGCAAGGATGGAGGGGGAACCGGCGCTGTGACAGATTACACCTTCATAATTAACTGTCACGGAAATAGAGATGCTTCCTTTTATTAAGAAAAGCTTCTCAGATTCATAAAAAATGCTTTTCCCATACA
>JACUUK010000036.1 GCA_014859315.1 Candidatus Aminicenantota bacterium | reverse complement strand
AATCAAACTAATTTAAAAAATTATGATTTTTTAGTATTTTGATAACTTAAAGTTATAAAATTTTTTTTTAAAAGAGAGCTGAATATACCTTGAAATTTATTAATCTGCTATAAATTTTTTTTAGGAGATAATTTGATGTCATTAAAAATTGAATTTAACAAAGATCAGTATGAAGGTTTAATTAAACTTGTATATCTGGGAAATTGGATGGTCAATGCCTACCGGATAGATGATTGTCTCAAGGAATTTGAAGAGATAGAGGAATATGTTTTGTCATTCTCTGATGAAATGGGTTTTGGTAATTACGTCGTATATGATAAAAAATTTAAAAAACATTTCCCTACGAGAAAATTTGAAGAAGAGGTTGATGTTTATGTTGATGAATATAATGATGAAATATTTTGGGATGAATTGATTGATAGATTGGCTAAGCGTGAGTTCATTAATAAATATGGACAAGAGGCTATACGTAAAATGGATCTTGAAGAACGATTTGAAAAACTTCAACCATTCATAAATAAATATGAAAGAGAATTTGAGAAATATGGAATCGAGAATTTAGTTATAAAGAAATAAAGGATTAAGCGAATTTCTGTTGCATGGCATGCTTTGGGGAATAAGATTATTTAAAGATTCTGAATTAAGATCAAGCGAGTTTATGAAAGGATTTCTTCAACGAGGTAGAATTTTCCAAGAGGCGGCATAAAAAGAATGCCATTGGCTAAGGATTTTAACTCTTTAAAGATTTCCTTGGCTATTAAAATCCCTTCTTTTTCGCCTTCCCGAGCCTTTGTCTTTTCCATCCTGTGGAGAAGTTCTTCAGGAATAGAAATTCCAGGTACTTCATAATGGATATATTCGGCGTTACGAAAAGACACTAAGGGAAGAATACTTGCAATTATAGGAATCCCTTTCTGCTGGAGTAATGAAAGGTTCTTTCGGCCAAGCTCAAGGTCAAAGATTGGCTGTGTGACTATGAAATGTGCTCCTTTTTTTATCTTTTCTGTAGCCATCTCAATATCTTTTGTGCTTGAGCCTATCCCTATGCCGATAAAAAAGTGTGTTGGATCACCAAGGGGATTCCCAAGGATATCCACTCCGTGGTTAAGGGCTGAAATCATTTCAACAAGCCCTGTTGAAGTAAGGTCATATACTCCTGTTGCAAAGGGGTAGTCGCCTATGGAAGGAGGGTCTCCTCCAAGAGCAAGAAAATTTTCCAGTCCAAGAGCAGCGGCTCCAAGAAGGTCAGCTTGAATTCCCAGAATATTTCTATCGCGGCAGGTATAATGAACAATAATTTCTTTACCCAGATATTTCTTTAGAAGGCTTCCAGCGGATATGGGAGACATTCTTGCTCGAGCCATTGGGCAATCTGAGACAGTTATTACTTCTATTGACTTGGATAAAGATTCGATGCTTCTTAAGAAAATTTCGAAATTTGGGTCTTTCGGCGGGTCGACTTCAACAGCCAGTATTGTGCCTTCCTGCAGGCGTTGTTTTAGTCTCGATGTTACTTTTTCTTCTTTGCGAACTTCTATGGGCTTGCCAATATCTATTGCGCGCATTTTTCTTTGCTTGGGCTTTAATCCTTTAAGCTGGGAATTTAGAAGGCGAATATGTTCTGGAGTTGTCCCACAACATCCTCCTAAGATTCGAACACCTGCGTTTAAGAATTTTTTCCCGTAAATTGCAAAATATTCAGGATTGTGTGGATAGTAAAACTTGCCGCGAATGAACTGGGCTAAGCCGGCATTAGGCATTGCAGAAAGAGGCTTCTTAGTGACAGAGCCCATTTTCTTTATGCTCTCTAAAACATTTTGGGGGCCAGTCCCACAGTTTGAGCCGATTGTATCGGCTGCTGTTGATTCAAGTGCAAGGCCTACTTCATAGGGATTTCTTCCGAATAGGGTAAGTCCTGAGTTGGGAAAAGAGATTTCTGCGATGATAAAAAGATTTTCATCTATAGACCTTGCTGTTTGTAATGCTAATGTGAGCTCGTCGAGACAGGCGAATGTTTCAAAAATAATTAAGTCCACACCACCTTCAAGAAGAGCTTCTATCTGTTCTTTTATAATGTCTTTGATTTCTTGAGAAGAAAGTCTCTTTTCAGTATCGAGCGGCCTGGATATAGGTCCGATGGAGCCAGCCACAAATGCCTTATCCTTGGCTGCCTGTTTAGCAAGACGTGCACCGTAGTAATTTATTTCTCTTGTTTTTTCTCCAATAGCAAAATATTCTTCAAGGATAAATCTATTGGCTCCAAATGTATTGGTAGTAATGACCTTAGCGCCAGCTGATATATAATCCTGGTGGATGTCTATTATGGTTTCGGGCAAGGAGATGTTGAGTTCGTCATAACAATGTCCCTTTGGGATTCCTCTGGAGTATATCTGTGTTCCTATTGCTCCATCAAAAAGAATGTAGTCGGCTTCACAAAAAAAATCTTTAAAATTCATTTATTTCTCTATTTAGAGTCTTCTGCCTTTTCCTCTTGTTTCTTTTCCCAATCATCTAATACTTTTGGAAAATCTTCAAGAAAGTCCGAATTGACCTCGAAGAGATAATCAAAGCGGGAATTTTTCATTATAACCTTTTTTTGTTCAGTGTTTTCTGAACCTATGAGGATTCTGACTTCTTTAATGTTGCCTTCATTGTCATCTGTCCAGATTTGGATTTCTCCTTTTGGGTGGTCCAGTACGTAATTTTCAAGTTTTAGTGGTGGGTCTATGAAATTGGATGCCTCAAGAGTTTCGATTTTACGAATAAATGTTTCTATCTTTTCATTATCTGCGATTTTGCCTGAAGGGGGGGATTCAAACTGCCAATTATTCTCATCATCTTTGACCACAATAAAATCTAAATCTCCTCTAATCAACCGAAGCTTTTTAACCCGCCATGTATAGAAGTTAGCTACTTTATTTTCTCTTAAATCACTGGCTTCTTTTTCTAAGTCTGTGAGGATAGTTTCATCAATGGCGATGATTTTTGGTGAAACGGATGTGGTCGCATAGACTTTATCTTTTTCTTTTTGAAGAAAGAAAATTACTTCTTGGTTTTTGAGAGGCATCAATAGTTTTACCTGGTATTGCGGTTTATTTAGCCCGTATTTTATCAAGTCTTCATTTTTCTTTTCTTCAGATATAAACTCTTTTGCCTTTATGTTTGAAAGAGAATAAAGGATATCGCTGAGCTTAGTGTTTTTTGCCAGAGAATAAACAGGTTTTTCGAGAAACCACTCTTCGTCTTTTTTAATGGCGCTCCATTGTATGTTTTTTGCTTTAAGAGTAATGGTATTCACATCGTCTGTCTGGAATTTAAAGATGTCTTTTTGGCGAAAGCCGAAGACATCTTTATCAAGTAGACTCTTTAGATGGCCTGGTATGAGAACCACTCGTTCTTCATCATCCCTTTTAGCAAACAAGGTATGATCCAATGGGTTTTCCATACCCATTAGAATTTTGACGGGATGTTTGCCGCCCTTAAAGACAAGTGTTATTTCTTTTTGCGGGATTCCGTATTTTTCAAGATCAGAGGCCTGTTCTTCTACAATGCGTTCTATCTTTAAATCAGAAAAATCTTCAGCGAGACGGTCCACTTCATATTTATCTGCCTTGGCTTCGAGGGGCGTTGTTATGGTCCATTCGCCATCTTCATCCTTTGTGAAGCTTATAATGGTGCTGTTATTATTAAGAATTATTGACTGTATGTCTTCTGAGGAGAGATCAACAAGCTTTTCGTCAGTGCTGGATGTAGTTTTCAATTTGTTTTCAAAAATGAAGATAAAAGCAAAAATAACCAAAAAAACAGCGAGAAGAACAAGCGTTGTTTTGAATTTCATAGGGATCTTCTCCTTACCCAAACTGAAATTCCTGTGATGAGAACTACAAGAGGAAGGATTACTACAGAAACAAAGAAAAGCAATCGTCCTTGAGCAGGGGAGAGCTGAATTGTTCGTGGTGAAGAGGTTTTTGGCTGAATTGAAATCAAATCTTCTTCCTGAGCCAGCCAGTTTACTGTATTCAAAAACAGATTGCCATTGCCAGAGAGATTGTAGTACCCATTAGAGGCAAAATCAGAGTCTCCGAATACAGCAATGCGTGCTTCTGGCTTCCTTGATGATTCCTCTTCATCAGAAAAAGCATCATTACTTTGGGATTCATTTTCTGCATTTTTTTCCTCTTTATTTTCTTTGTAAGGAATTGTTGCAACGGCTGCAATAGGGATTGGACCTTTTTTGTCCTCCTCCTTTGTGAAAGAGACTTCTTTTTGGTCAAGCTGCCTTTCTGACCATGAGTTTGGGCTGGTTTTAGCAAGGATGTCTAAGGAAATTTCATCGGGTTTATCATCTGCAATATCAACTGAGCGTGCATAGGGGAAGAATGTGGCATAACGGAAATTCTTTGTAATTTCATGGTATTCGTATTCGCTTACAACAGGCATGAAATAATCTCCTCCAAGGAGCCGGGAAACAGTGTCAACTATCAAATCGTCTTCAAGATGGAACCCAAAATCTTTTAGAAACGGCTTAAGTCCCGGTGCAGTTTCAGGGTCTACCATGAAAAATACCCTGCCGCCATTGTGAATATAATCATTTATTGTCTGAAGCTCATTTGGAAAAAGGTCTTTCTCAGGACCTGGAATAACAAGTAGTGTTGCATCTTTTGGAAATGTATCTGAAAGTGCTAAACTGAGTTTTTTTACTTCGTAGCCGAGCTTTTCAAGTTCTCCTTTGACAAGTGAATAACCTCTTTGTTCAGAGTCTTCAATGCTTGACTCACCATGTCCTTCGAGAAAATAGATGACCTTTTTCTCATCACGGGAAATTTTAATAATGGCATTTGTAATGTCTTCCTCTGAGATAGAAGTTATACGGCTTTCCTTGTCTCCTCTTTCGAAAATAGTCGTCCCGTCTTCTGTTATTTCGTAACGTTTTACAAGTCCAGGATTTTTATCAGGGTCAATGAAATTATATTTAATTTTTTTTGAATGAAAGGAGTATATTTTCAGCAAGTTTTCCATCTTAGAACGATTGTAATTTCCTTCCCGAAAGAAGCAGTGAACATGGATGTCATCCTTTAGATATTTTAGGACTTTAACGGATTGGTCAGACAGGCTGTGAAGCTTTGCTTCTGTGAAATCAATCCTGTAGTGATGTCTTGCAAAGAAGTAGTTGAACATCCCTAATATGCCAACAACCAGCATGATTATGAGAAACAAATTGCTGGAATAAAGAAAGGATTTCCTTTTAAAACCTTGTTTCAAGCCAGAAAGATTAAGAATTATATATAAAGATAAACATGCAATACCTGTTAAGACAAAAATTAAGGCGACAGTTTTTCTATATGGCCATATATAAAGCAAAATTAGGCCTGCTAATAACAGGGTTAGCCCGATGTAATTCAAATATTTCTTGATGCTTTCCATTGTTTTACCTCCACCTTCTCGATTGAATGACTGAGTGCGTCAGGAAGAGTCCAAGGAAAATAAAGCTCAGATAATAGATCACATCTGTGGTATCCAGGATACCCTGTGTCATGTTGTCAAAGTGCTGAAAAATAGATAGATAATTGAGCACATCCTTCCACATGCCTGCTGCCGAATATGAGGCCCAATTGAGTACCCAGAAAAGAAGAAGAGCCCCAAATGTTAAAACGGCTGCGATTATCTGATTTTCTGTCAAGGAAGAAAAGAAGATTCCAATGGACATAAAAGCGGCTCCCAAAAGGAGTAATCCAAGGTATCCATTGAGGATGGGTACAAGTTCTGGGTTTCCATAGGAAAACGTAAAAATTGAAAGAATTCCTGATAGAAAGAGCATAATAAAAACCACGAGGAGTGAAGCAATATACTTACCCAGAATAATTTGGGTTACTGAAATGGGTGAGGTGTAGAGAAGCTCTTCTGTCTTTATTTTTTTTTCTTCAGAAAACAACCGCATGGATAGGATTGGAATCATCAGGAGCAGGATGATGCTTGTGTTGTGAAAGAGAGGGGAATAGACCATCTGGTTTATGTTTAGCTGCTGAAAATAGTATGGGTTTCTTGCCAATTGGAGAGATTGGGTATTGAACCACCATATAAGATTATAAAAGAAAAAACCTACTAAGACTAAAAACACAGATATAACCACATAAGCT
Organism: Candidatus Aminicenantota bacterium; assembly: GCA_014859315.1. Taxonomy (GTDB): domain Bacteria; phylum Acidobacteriota; class Aminicenantia; order Aminicenantales; family Aminicenantaceae; genus Kmv29. The sequence continues at coordinate 10,293 of JACUUK010000036.1, read as the reverse complement.
ATAGGCGATGTAAAGTAAGTCTTTACTTCTTTTTTGCATATGGCCCAGATATTCTTCATTGCTCAACGCCTCCTGAAATAACTTTTAAGTAAAGTTCCTCGATACCCATGGATAAAGGCCTCATTTCCAAAAGGCCTAAATCTTTATCTGCGATTATCTTTATGATTTCATCTCGAACATCAAGGCCTTTCGTCCATTCGATTTTTATTCCGTTTTCATCCCAACTAACTTCCTTGACACCTGGGATACTTGAGAAAAGCGGAAGTGCTTCTTGGCCTGCTCTTTTGAGTTTAATGAATACTCCTTCTTTATCATTGAATGAACTTACAAGTTCCTCCAGAGAGCCAGAAGCCATCAGTTTTCCTTCGTTGATAATCACGACTCCATCACAAACCTGTGTAACTTCAGCAAGAATATGGGTAGAAAGAATGATTGTCCGTTCTCCCTTTAATGACTTTATCAACTTCCTGATTTCAATAATCTGAGCAGGGTCAAGTCCAATGGTTGGCTCATCCAATATGAGGACTTGGGGGTCATGAACCATAGCTTGTGCAAGGCCTACTCGCTGTTTGAATCCGCGGGAAATATTTTTTATCAATCTTTTCCTTACAGGTTCCAACCCTACGATTTCAATAACCTTGTTGACGGCCTCTTTGCGTTTTGATGGGGCAATTTGTTTGATTTCGGAGACAAAGTGAATAAATCCTTGAACAGTCATTTCAGGATAAAGAGGGACATCTTCAGGGAGATAGCCAGTAATTTTTTTTACTTTGCTCGGTTCTTCAAAGACATCGAAATCTCCAACGGATGCTTTTCCTTCGGTTGCAGAGAGGTAGCCAGTGAGAATTCTCATAGTGGAAGTCTTTCCTGCGGCGTTAGGCCCTAAGAGTCCCCAAATTTTTCCTCTATCGACCTTGAAACTCAAATCATCAACGGCTAATAAATCTCCATATTTCTTGGTGAGATGTTGAACTTCAATCATTTTTTCATCTCCTTTTTGCTACATTCTTTCTGGTTGTGGAATCCCCATGAGAAAAAGCGCTCTTTTGAGGATTTCCTGAATATAATGAATAGTAAAAATACGAATATTTTTCAAGTTCTTGTTATTTTCAGACAGGATGGAATATTTATGGTAGTATGCATTGAATTTTTGGCAAAGAATGAATGTGAATTTTGCAAGGTTTGAAAATTCAAGAGAGCGAATCGAATGGAGAACTTCTTCCTCGAATTGTGAGGCATAGAAAATAATTTCCCAGAAGTCGTTTAGCTCCGATTTAGAAAGGTCTTCAAAAGAAATCTCATTGGGTGAGATGTCAAATGATATTTTCTTTTCTTTTAATTTTCGAAAGATGCTTTGAATGCGAACGAGAGTGTATTGAAGATATGGTCCTGTTTCTCCTTCGAAGCTCAGAGCTTCTTCAAAATCAAAAATAATAAGAGAATTTCTTGTGAATTTAAGAATGAAATAACGCAGAGCTCCACAGGCAATTTTATGAGCAATATCGATTTTTTGGTCTTTGGTGAGTTCCGGGTTTCTTTTCTTGACCTCAGTAAAGGCCTTTTCTTCAAGTCTATCAAGAAGATCATCTGCTTTGATTCCAAGCCCTTTTCTTCCTGATACTTCAAGAAAATTCTTTCCTTTGTCTTCATCAGAAATCTGGATTTTCAATTCTTTAAGACTCTTTAGAGAAAGAGCCACCATCTCATAGGAAAAATGGATTGATTTTTCTGCCTGGGCATCATATTTTAGAGATTTTAGTCCCTGGACAACGATGTTTTGTAAATACGATTGCCGAGTGTCTATAACATTGTAGACCAGGCTGCCGTTGCCAAAATGAGGAGCATTGTTTTTTGGAGTCTCTGTTGTTATCCAGATGGTTTTCCCGTTCGTCTGTGTAAAGGGTTCATAATAAAAATCTTTTTTTAAAAGGCCAAATTTCCATAGCTGATAAGCAATGTCTTTTCCGACGTAAGTCACTGTTCCGTCAGAGCGAACTATTATTTTTTCTTTTTCAGGGGCATCTTCGAGTTTCATCACCCAGCAACCCTTGTTAATTCCATCTGTTATATATACGACGGCGTTTTTTTTCTTGAGCAGTTCAAATGCTTTTTCCCAGAATTTTAGTTTTATAATAGTGCTTTCACATGGTAGAACGTCATAAGTGACATCTATTCTTTCCATGGTTTTAAGATGCGCTCTAAGAATATTGCGGGAGATATAATGGGCTATATCAGCTTCGGGGCTTTCGCCTTTTTCGACTTTTTTCAAAATCTCTGCTTTTCTTTGGGTTGATTCAAGGTGTTCTTTAAGGTAGGAGGAAACGCTTGAATACAGGTCCCAGCAGTAATAATCAAATTTTTCTGTAATTTTTTTTATGTCAGATAAATTTTTCTTCTCGATTTCCATGAATCCAAAAATTACATCTACAACCTGGACTCCAGTGTCATCTATATAATTTTGGATTTCGACTTTTTCTCCTTTGGACTTCAGGCATCTTGCCAATGTATCACCAAGGACAGCATTGCGTAAATGCCCAATATGAGCAGCTTTATTAGGATTGATGTTTGTGTGTTCAACTATGATTTTGTCTTCCTCACAGGATAGCGATGTATTTTCCAGGGAATCGAGGCGACTATTTAGAAATTGGCTTTTATTTAAAAAAAGGTTTATGTAGCCCGGTCCTGCCACTTCGGCTCTATCTACGCCTTGGATATTAGACAGTCGTGGAGCAATTTCCTGTGCAATTTCTCGCGGCTTTTTTTTAAGCTCTTTGGCTAAGTGGAATGGAAATGTTAAAGCCAGGTCTCCCATTTTTAGGTCAGGTGTGTAGTTCATCTCTAAAAGAGAGTAATCTACAGGATAATAATCCTTTAACTGTTGATATATTTTTTCTTTTAAATACTTTTTAAGTGTTATCATTTTTTGGTTATTAAACCTGAATAATTCACGGTAATTATAACAAATTTTAAAATATGGGCAAGAGTTATTCAGAGTTATGGTATAAAATTGTCCTTGCATCAACAGGTGTTATATGGTAGTAGAATAAATTTAAAGAAGGATTAACATGAAAAGGACTCGATTAAACCTAACGCATAAGAAACTTGGTGCAAAAATGATAGAGTTTTTCGACTGGGAAATGCCAGTTGAGTATTCTGGGCTGATTCAAGAACATATGGCTGTCCGCACTAAAGCGGGCCTTTTTGACGTTAGCCATATGGGGGAGATCCTGATTACAGGAAAAGATGCTCTTGATTTTGTTCAGTATCTAACACCAAACAATGCAGCGCGTTTAACACCAGGAAAAGTCCAATACTCTGCTTTGACAACACCTGAAGGGACTTTTGTTGACGACCTTTTAGTGTATTGCTTGGAAGAAAACATCTATTTTCTTGTAGTTAACGCCTCTAATAGTGACAAGGATTATGAATGGATTTTAAGCCATAAGAATGGTTTTGATGTCAAAGTTGAAAATCAAAGCAGCTGTTATTCTCAGATTGCTTTCCAGGGTCCTTTAGCTTTTGGTATTCTGAAACCACTGACTGAGGTCAATTTGGAACAGATGAATTCATTTACTTCAAACTGGGGACATGTAGCAGGCGAGGAGGCCTTGATTTCACGCACGGGTTATACAGGGGAAGATGGGTTTGAAATCTACACTCTTTCCCAAAATCCAGAGAAAATTTGGAATGTAATATTAGAACAAGGAAAAGAGGATGGGATTCTTCCTGTCGGCTTGGGTGCCAGGGACACTCTCCGGTTAGAAGCCACACTTATGTTGTATGGAAATGATATTGATGAGACTACAACGGTTTTAGAGGCAGGTTTAGGATGGATTGTAAAATTTAAAAAAGGGGACTTTCTTGGAAGAGATGTCCTTCTCAGACAGAAAGAAGAAGGAATTGAGAGAAAAATCGTTGGGTTTGAGATGATAGAAAGAGGAATTCCGAGGCCACATTATCCCGTGTTTATTGGAGATGAAAAAATTTCTCAAGTGACATCTGGCACTTTTTCTCCTTATTTAAAAAAAGGTATAGGGCTGACTTATTTACCGATAGAATATACAGAAATTGGCACAATGATTGATATCGGGATTAGAGATAAAAAAATCAAAACTCAGGTCGTTCCTCTCCCTTTTTATAAGAGAATAAAAGAATAAATCTGAATTTTTATTTTTTTAATTGAAATATTTCATGCATTACTTTAAAAAATAGAGGAGGATAGCATGTATCCAGATAATTTTTATTACACAAAAGACCACGAATGGGTTAGAATCGAAGGAGATAAAGGAACGATTGGAATTACAGATTTTGCACAGAAGCAATTAGGCGATGTAGTTTATGTGGAACTGCCTGCTGTCGGAACTAACTTGGAATTCCACCAAACAATTGGTGTAGTAGAATCTGTGAAAGCTGTTTCTGATGTTTATTCTCCTGTTTCTGGTGAAGTGGTAGCAGTAAACACAGAGCTTAATGATTCACCCGAGCTTCTGAATGAAGATCCTCATGGAAAAGGATGGATGATTCAAATAAAGATTAGAGATGATTCAGAATTACAGAAACTGATGACTGTTGAGGAATATGAGAAATTCCTTGAAGGCCTGGAAGAATAGTCTGATTTTCAAAAAATGATGAAAAGGATTTGAAAAAAATGAGATATATCTCCCTTAGCGATAAAGATAAGAAGGATATGCTCAAGAAGATTGGCGTTTCCTCTATTGAAGAACTGTTTAGCACGATTCCAAAGGACGTCAGATTAAAAGAAAAATTGCGTATTCCTGAAGAATTATCAGAGCCTGACCTGATTAGACGGTTCGAAGAAATTGCAAATAAAAATTCATATGATAATTACATCAGTTTTTTAGGAGCCGGTGCCTATGCTCACTTCATCCCTTCTATTGTAGACTGCATCAGCTCGAGAGGAGAATTTGTAACACCCTATACTCCTTATCAGCCAGAAGTGAGTCAAGGGACACTCCAGGCCATCTTTGAATTTCAGACCCTTATTTGCCAACTTACAGGAATGGATATTGCAAATGCTTCCCTGTATGATGGAGCTTCTGGAGCAGCAGAGGCGATTCTGATGGCGCATAGAATAAACGGAAAACCAAAATTATTGATGGCAAACACATTACACCCACACTACAAAGATACAATCAGGACATACACAAAAAATTTGGGGCTTGCCATAGAAGAGATTCGGTTCACTGAATCAGGCGCTACAGATTTTTCTGACCTTAAGGAAAAACTTGATGAAAATACATCAGCAGTAATAATCCAGTCTCCCAATTTTTTTGGCGTTGTCGAGCAAATTGGTACTGTTTCAGAGCTTACACATAAGAATAAAGCCATGTGTATCGTGGCTGTTGCTGAACCTGTGTCTTTGGGGCTGTTAGAGGCACCAGGTGCACTTAATGCAGATATTGTTGTTGGAGAAGGGCAATCCTTTGGTATCCCTATGAGTTTTGGAGGGCCTTATGTTGGATTCATGGCATGTGCAAAAGAATTTGTAAGGCAATTTCCAGGCAGAATTGTTGGGCAGACAAAAGATGTAGATGGAAAAAGAGGGTTTGTTCTTACTTTATCAACCAGAGAGCAGCATATCCGGCGGGAACGTGCGACATCGAACATATGCACTAACCAGTCATTGTGTGCATTAAGAGCCACAATTTATTTAGAAGCATTAGGCAAAGAAGGTTTGAAAGAACTTGCCTGGCAGAATATCCAGAAAGCTAATTATGCTCTGGACAAACTCAGTATAGTGAAAGGAATCAAACGAAAATTCACTGGAGATATATTCAACGAATTTGTTCTTGAGTTTGAAAGGCCGTGGCCTGAATTGGAGGCCTACCTACAGGAAAAAAGCATCATTGGTGGGTTAGGCCTTGATGAATATTACCCAGAGCTTAAGAATTGTGCTTTGTTTTGTGTGACCGAGATGCATAAGAAAGAAGATATTGATAGACTTTTTGAGTCTTTGAAAGAGGCATTACTACAATCTTAATGTCTAAAAAAAAGAGTGAAAAATGATACGAGAACCATTAATCTTTGAAATAAGCAATGAAGGAAAATCAGCTTTTTCCCTTCCAAATATAGATGTTCCGGTAAAGGAAGATATCCTTAAGAATCTTCCTGTAAGGAAAGAAATCGCTGGCTTCCCTCAAGTGTCTGAACCAGAGCTTGTGCGCCACTTCACAAGACTTTCAAAGACGAATTATTGTGTGGACGAAGGATTTTATCCACTCGGCTCATGCACGATGAAATATAACCCGAAAGTGAACGAAAAAATTGCTAATAATCATAAATTTCTTTCTTCGCACCCTTTTTCTCCGATCGATTTAGTTCAGGGAAATCTTGAAATCTTGAAAATGACAGAAGAACTTCTTGTAGAAATTACAGGAATGGATGCATTCACTCTTCAGCCGTCTGCTGGCGCACAGGGTGAGTTAGTAGGAATGATGCTTATCCGTGCACTCCTTGAAGAAAAAGGAGACCCGCGGAAGATTGTCCTGATTCCTGATTCTGCTCATGGAACTAATCCTTCGAGTGCTCACATATGCGGGTATAAGGTGCAAGAAGTCAAGTCGAACAAAAGTGGCACTGTGGATTTAGCAAATTTATTGAATGCCATGAAAGAAGATGTTGCTGCCTTGATGATAACAAATCCGAATACTCTGGGTGTTTTTGAGTTTGATATCAAAAAAATCGCTGAAATCGTTCATGCAAAAGGCGGATTTATTTATATGGATGGGGCTAACATGAATGCCTTGATCGGAAACTGCAGACCTGGAGATATGGATGTGGATGTGATTCATCTTAATTTGCATAAGACGTTTTCAACCCCACATGGCGGTGGAGGCCCTGGTTCAGGACCTGTAGGCGTTAAGAAGGAATTAATTCCTTATCTTCCTGTCCCATTAGTGGAAAAAGGAGAGAAAGGATACTTCCTTGATTTCGACCGGCCTAAAAGCATCGGGCGTATCCGGAGTTTCTATGGAAACTTCCAGGTGGTTGTTAAAGCATTGGCCTATGTTTTATCTTTAGGCCATGAAGGAATGAAGGAGGTATCAGAGATTGCGGTTTTGAATTCTAATTATATACGGAAATGCCTTGAGGAAGACTTTCATTTGGAATATAAAACACCAACATTACACGAGTGTGTTTTTTCGGATAAATTTCAAAAAGTACATGGGATTACAAATCTCGATATCGCAAAACGGCTCATTGATTATGGCGTTCATCCTCCAACAATGTCTTTTCCTCTTATTGTGCATGGCGCCCTGATGGTAGAGCCAACAGAAACAGAAAGCAAAAGAGATCTTGATATTTTCATAGATGCGATGAAAAAGATTGCCCAGGAAGCGAAGACAAATCCAAATGTTTTAAAAGGAGCCCCACATGAGACTTATGTGCGGCGGCTCGATGAAATTGGAGCAGCAAGGAACCAGGTTTTAAAATGGGAGGGAACAGCAGCCCAAAATGAAAAAGATTAAGAGGCAAACCGTTTTTAAATAAAAAATGTCTATTCAAGATCTTATCATGAGTCTCAACCGATTTTGGGCTGAGCAAGGATGTTATATAGCCCAATCGTATGATGTGGAAGTGGGTGCAGGAAGCATGACTCCTGATACGTTCTTTCGAGTGCTGGATAAGAAACCTTGGAGAGTTGCTTATGTCCAACCTTCTCGGCGACCAACAGATGGACGGTTTGGCAAAAACCCTCATAGAGTCCAAAAACATTTACAGTACCAGGTGATAATAAAGCCGTCTCCTGAGGATATTCAGAATATATATATTGAGAGCTTGACTTCCCTTGGCATAAAGCTTCGAAATCATGATGTTCGATTTGATGAAGACGATTGGGAATCTCCCACAATAGGGGCCTGGGGAGTTGGGTGGCAGGTGCTTCTGGATGGTCTGGAAATAACACAGTTCACATACTTCCAGCAGGCAGGAGGAATCGACCTTTTTCCAGTTCCTGTAGAGATAACTTATGGTTTAGAGCGGCTGGAAATGTTTTTGGAAGAAAAGGATGATATTTACGATTTATGCTGGTCAAACGATGTAAAATACCGTGATGTTAGATTGGTGGAAGAACAGGAGTTTTCCGAATATAACTTTAATCAAGCAGATGTCTCACTGCTTCAGAAATCTTTTACGATGCATCTGAAAGAAGCAAAGAGACTTCTACATGAAAATCTGCTCCTTCCTGCTTATGATATGTGTTTGAAATGTTCTCATCTGTTTAACCTATTGGATTCGCGAGGCGCTATAAGTGTTACAGAAAGGGTGAAATTGATTTCGCATATAAGAGAGGTTGTGACTCAAATAGCCCAGAAATTTACTTCAAGGGAGACCTCATCTTGAGTGAATTCTTTCTGGAAATAATCACCGAAGAGATGCCTTCTTCCCATGTGAAGACTGCTCTTGAGCAACTTCAAGCAAATATCAAAAAAGAGCTTTTGTCACAAAATGCAGATGTTGTGGAAACAATGACCTATGGTACCTGCCGTAGACTGATCGTTGTGGGTGATTTTGCTCTTTTTCAAAAAGATTCTGAGGAGGAAATAACAGGACCTCCAAAGAGTATTGCTTTCAAGCCTGATGGATCGCCTACAGCAGCAGCCATAGGATTTTGCAAATCACAAGGTGTTTCTGTTGATGAGCTTCAGGTGATAAGGACAGAAAGAGGAGAATATGTAGGAGTAAAAAAGATAATCAAAGGCCGTAAAACACAGGATATTCTCTCAGATATTCTTCCTTCTGTGATTAAGTCTATATCTTTTCCAAAGATGATGCGTTGGGGAAAAAACACATTGAAATTTTCTCGACCTATAAAGAATATTCTCTGTCTGTTTGACCATAATCCTGTTTCTTTTAAAATCGCCTGGATTTCATCAGGTGTTTTCACAATGGGGCATAAGATACTATCTCCTCATAGAATACGAATTGATTCATTTTCTGCCTATAAGAAAGCATTAAAGAAGAATAAAGTTGTTTTTGACCAGGCTGAAAGAAAAAAGATTATTCTGAAGCAAATACAGGGGAGGCTCGCGTCCATCGAAGCGCAAATACTTCCTGATGAACAACTTTTAGATAAACTGTTATATGATGTTGAATGTCCGTGTGTTTTTATTGGCACATTTCCAGAAGAGTATTTAAACTTGCCCTTAGAAGTACTGAGTGCTGCCATGAAGGCAGGGCAAAATCTTTTTTCTGTTGTTAGGGGAAAAAGACAGATTCCTTATTTTTTGGGAGTTGCGGATTCTGGCGGTGACCATAAAGAAATAATTAGCAAAGGGAATGAAAGAGTCCTGAAAGCCCGCCTCGAAGACGCAAAATTTTTTTGGGAACAAGACCTGAAAGTTCCATTAGAAGAAAAAACAGCTCAACTAAGTCATGTTATTTTTCAGGAAAAGCTTGGAACCTATGCTAACAAGGCAGAAAGATTAAAAAAAATATCGGCTTATCTTTCTGATAAGCTGGAAATCCCTAAAGAAAAAAAACAGGTAATGAAGGCCGGAGAACTTTGTAAGGTAGATCTTTTAACTGAAATGGTGAGAGAATTCCCTTCGCTTCAGGGGAAAATTGGAGGGTTGTATGCCCGGAAAGAAGGATATCATGCATCCATCTGGAAAGCTATTTATGAACACTATCAACCGAATAGTTTAGATGAGCCATCACCATTATCTATCCCAGGAGCTATTCTTTCTATTGCTGATAAGATAGATTCGATCGTTGGAGTTGTGGGAATAGGGTTCGAAGTCACTGGGTCAAAAGACCCTTTTGGTATGCGGCGGAATGCCCAGGGCATATGTAAAATAATATTAGAAAAAAGACTTAACATTTCATTAATACGCCTTATGGACAAAGTAATAACTGTCTATGATGGCCAGCTCGAAAAAGAGAAATCGTGGATTAAAAGTTACTGCCTGGCTTTCTTTAGAGATCGCATGCAATACATCTTTGAAAGAGAGGGATACCGCTACGATTTGATTAATGCGGCTCTTTCACCTGGAATTGACAATATCTATTATTCATTTCTTAGACTTAAGGCATTAGATAGTTTGAAAAAAAGCCCGCAATTTGAGCCAATGATTCTCATTGCAAAGCGCGTCAACAACATTCTCCGTAACCAGCCGGCCTATAGTATAAATCCTGAGTTACTGGCTGAAAAAGAAGAACGGGAACTTTATTCTTCTTTCACGATAATAAAGGAGAACGTTCTTCCTATGATCGCCAAAGGAGATTTCTTAAAAGCTCAAAAAATTATTTTTCAGATTCGTTCTTCTATAA
>JACUUK010000175.1 GCA_014859315.1 Candidatus Aminicenantota bacterium | reverse complement strand
AATTAAAGGGATGAAATGTCGGGCTGGTCGATAATAAATAACCGAGAAATAAGGTATATTGAAGATAATCCAAAGCCCACATATCCAGGTAACAATAGAAATCTTTTTTGGAAAGGAAAAGGCCCTGTAGAAAAAGGACAGCAAGTAAAGGCTTGCTAATGTAGTGAGAATAGGCATGTTTATGAAATAAAATAAGGGCCTGTGCCAGAAATTTTGGATTAATTCAGAATAACGATGGGGAGTAAGCCAGAAATAATTGGAAGACCCAAAGGGCAGAAATGTTTCCTTATGCGGGAAATAGATTAAAAAAAGCCAGAGCAACATGATAGCAGTTAATCCCAGGCCAAAAAGAAATAGGGCGTGAATAGCAGGTTTTAGTTTCTGCTGGTTTTGAAAGAAAGAATAAAGAAGAATTCCTAAGGCCACAGAAGGAAGAATTTGAAGAAAAGTTCCCTTGACAGTAAATGATATAAAGCACATGACTCCTGCAAGGAAATAACATGTTTTTTTATTTAAATTCTTTTTTGAGAGGAAAAAAAGGCTGAGGAGAACGAAAAACACCATGGGCAAAATGCGCACGGCAACTTGGCTAAACATAGTGAAAATATAATTTGTCCCAAGAAGCAGAACGCCAAGGCATGCGATTTTTCGGTCAAACTCAACTTTTAATACAAAATAAGTAAAAAGTAGAATAAGACAACTGAATAAAGCTGGGACTATGTTTACCTGAGCAATTCCTGGGCCAAAAATTAAGAAGATAGCGTAAGTTATATAGTGAGCTAAGGGGCTGACATACATCATATTCCACTTGTCCGTTTCCCAAGTACCAAAAAGAATTTTGTTTCTGGCATTATGGACATATCCTCCTGGGTCAGACATATATCCCATGCTGATGCTTAACGTTTTAGGGGGGTCTGCTCCAAGGTGGATAAATCTAAGAGAAAATGTGAATAGAAAAAGAGTAACAAGCAGGAAGATGTGTGCTTTATTGTTTTTCATAATTTATATTTTATTACTACAAGTATGTTGAACTGTCAATTGTATAGCATGTACCCAAATCCACCGCCTAATTTTATTTCATCACCAATTTCGTATTCCCTATGAAAAATTTATACCTCTTTTTTAATAATCTAACTCAATGTTGTGAGATTTTGCCTCCTATATAACTTTTCCCTCATAAATCACCATTTCGAAACAGACTAATCTATCTTTTTCCTGTAGTCCTAGTTCAAATTTTCCTTCTATCTCTCATCTAGCCTGCAGGCATACATCCAAGTTCCATAATCCTTAATCTTGCATCTCTTATAAGAGAAAAACTAGTGTAGTGTTTCCATAACGGCTTTACAATGACCGACTTTTTCGGGAGCACGGGCTTATGGAAAAAGAATCAGCAGCTGAGGATCGCCGGCGTTTCGAGGCGGAGTTGGCCAACGAGTGCTGGCAGAGTGATGATTTACATGGTCCCAAGGTCACAGTTGAGCGCAAACTGCGCAAAACCTATCTCTATGCCTTTATTGATGACTGCAGCCGGCTTGTGCCTCATGCTGAGTTTTATCTTTCAGAGAGAGTTGATGATTACTGTGACGCTTTAAGAAAGGCGCTTCGCAAACGAGGTCTTCCCCGCAAGCTCTATGTGGATAACGGCCCAGGTTTCCGCTCACATCACCTGGCCCATATTATAGCCTCTTTAGGTATAGCGCTTGTGCATTCCCGGCCGTATCGTCCCGAGGGCAGAGGCAAGATCGAACGATGGTTTAAGACACTGAGAACCCAGTTTCTCTGTATTATTCCGAGCGGCCTGAGTCTCAAGGCGCTCAACCAGGCCCTCTGGGAATGGATCTATAACGACTATCATCAAAACGTCCACTCCTCAACCAAAGAGGCGCCGCTTTCACGGTACCTGAAACATATCCACCTGATAAGAGAAGCCCCTAAAGATATGGAAGACTACTTCGGACGACGCACAACCCGCAGAGTGGGAAAGGACAGAACCGTATCTTTAAACAGCCGTCTCTATGAAGCGCCGGTCGGGCTTATCGGCAAAATCGTAACCCTCCTTTACCATGACCATGATCCCTCACGGGTGAAAGTCATATTAGATAACACCTCATATGGATACCTGGTTCCGCTGTATGTCCACATCAACTTCCGCATCCGCAGAGACCATCATCTGACCAAAATCATCCCGAAGGATAAGGAAACACAGCCTGCCGAATCACCCGAACATTACCGCAACGGGCTGCTCTTTGGAAAAGGAGAAGACAATGAGGAACTATAAACCATACTTCGGCTTCTCCCGGGAGCCCTTTGCTTAGGACATCCCCACAGACCGGCTCTTCCCTACACCGCTTAAATCCACCACCGAACGTTGCCTTTTCGCTATCAAATTGGGAGCGGTCTGTGTAATTACAGGCGAGGTGGGTGTGGGGAAATCAACCACCCTGCGGTATGTCTCCTCTAAACTCCATCCCTCAAGCTACAGGCTAATCCCTGTCATCGCTTCCACAGGCTCAACCTTAGAAGTCCTGCGCCAGATCTGTGGAGCCCTCGACGAAGACTCCCGCTTAAACTCCATCGCCAAGATTACAAAAACCATCCGTACCCTGATTATGGAAATCGCCCAGAGAAAACAAACTCCGGTGCTTGTAATCGATAAGGCCAACCTCCTGCGCCTTGAAGTCCTCGCACAGCTCCAGACCCTCG
>JACUUK010000035.1 GCA_014859315.1 Candidatus Aminicenantota bacterium | reverse complement strand
ATCTATCTCTATTGATTAATCCCAACGTCTGTATTATACTTATTAATCTTTTTTTAAATAAAACTTATTTTAAATAAAACTTAATAAATTAATAAAGAGGAGACACTAAATAAACTCTGATGAATAAAAAAATCGCCCTGATTGCCTTTGGTGGCAATGCCATCCTTCCAGATAATCAGCGAGGCCTGCAGTCTGAACAGATGAAAAATGCCCAGAAAGCAGCTCAATTGATGACACACATCGTGAAAAAAGGTTATGAGCTAATAATTGTTCATGGCAATGGCCCCCAGGTAGGTAATATTTTGATTCAAATGGAAGAATCCGTCAATAAAATTCCTCCTTTTTCTCTGGAGGTTTGTGATGCAATGACAGAAGGCAGCATGGGTTTTATGCTTGAAATGGCCCTTGTCAACGAACTCCGCAAAAATTCTTTAGACAAAGAAGTTGCAACCTTGATAACTCAAGTGGTCGTCGATAGGGATGACCCTGCTTTTGATAATCCCACAAAACCGATTGGCCCTTTTTATTCCAAATATCGTGCCCAGATGCTGGCTCGAGAAAAAAAATGGACCATGATTGAAGATTCTGGACGGGGATACCGCAAGGTTGTTCCATCACCAAGGCCAATAGATATCGTGCCTAAGCAGATCATCCATGACCTGGTTCATTCTGGAAAAATTGTCATTGCTGCAGGAGGAGGCGGAATCCCTATAATCATCAATGGACGGGGCCTTTTCCAGGGAGTTGAAGCGGTCATCGATAAGGACTACGCCGCAAGCCTTATCGCCAGGGAAGTAGGCGTCGACCTTTTCATCATTTTAACAAATGTGCCCCGCGTTTATATCAACTTTGACACTCCGGATGAAACGCCAATTTCTCTCATGACAATTCAAGAAGCCCAGAAGCACCTTGATGAAGGCCAGTTCCCCTCAGGGTCTATGGAGCCAAAAATCAAAGCCGCCATGGAATATATTCGTAGCGGAGGCAAAGAGGTTTTGATCACCTCTGCAAGCCACTTGAAGGCGGCCTTAATCAATCGTTCCGGCACTAAGATAATATCAACTGTTTCCAGGAGAAATAAATGATGCATAAAGACTTTATTTCAATCCACGATTTATCTCTTTATGAATTCAGCGAAATGTTAGATTTCGTAAAAACAATGAAAGAAAAGCCTCAGCGCTTTCAGAAAAAGCTCAAAAATAAAATCCTTGCTATGATTTTCCAAAAACCCTCTCTTAGAACAAGGATGACATTTGAAGTTGGGATGTTGCAGCTTGGAGGGAAAGCGATCTACCTTGCCCCTTCTGATATCCAGATAGGAACACGTGAAGCTCCTTATGACATTGCAAAGAATCTTGAACTCTGGGTGCATGGCATCATGGTCAGGACCTTTGCCCACCAAATCGTCATCGACCTTGCGCAATCCACACATATTCCTGTGATAAACGCTTTAACTGACCTCCTCCATCCCTGCCAGGCAATGGCAGACTTCTTCACAATCAAAGAAAAAAAAGGGGCCTTAGCAAAGGTCAAGTTAGCCTATGTGGGCGATGGAAACAATGTGTGTCACAGTCTTCTTTTCGCTTCGGCAAAAGCCGGGTGTGAAATGGCAATCGCCACTCCTTCTGGTTATGAACCAAACCCTGAAATTGTAAAACAAGCCGCTGAAGACGGGAAAGATTCTGGTTTCAGGTTTAATCTGACAAATGACCCATTCGAAGCTGTTCAGGGAGCAGACGCTGTTTACACAGACACGTGGGCATCTATGGGGCAGGAACATGATAAGGAACAAAGGATTAAAATTTTTTCTCCATATCAGGTTAATAGCAACCTTATGGCAAAAGCCAAGCCAGATGCATTATTCATGCACTGTCTTCCAGCACACCGAGGAGAAGAAGTTACGGATGAAGTCATGGATTCCAAGCAGTCTGTTGTTTTTAACCAGGCAGAAAATCGTCTTCATGTACAAAAAACGCTTCTTCTATTATTATTAAAAGAGAATAAATAAAAATGATTGAACTGATAGAATTTACAAAAATCTCTGGAGATGACCTTTCATTTCTGACCGAGGAACTCTCTAACATCAACAACCCTATGCATATACAGGAGCTCACAAGAAAACTGGCTTTCAAAAAAGCAGAAAGCCAGATGAATCAAGCGGTCAAAAAATATGACCCTTACTGCAAATATGAAGCAGGAGACATTGTTTACAAAGAATACAATGAGCCTCTTACGGTCAGCAGTAAAGGCACAGAAATGTTTACAGGAGCAGTAGTTCTTAAGGTTATAAATAAAATCCCCTATGAAAATTTCAACTGTGAGATGCTCGAAGTCGATTTCAGTGGGGGAGGAACATTCCGCAAGCACATCGATTATATGAAAAAAACAAAAACCCAGGTTCTAATTCCAAGCAATCTGGAAGGGAAAGCAAAAACACCAGAAGTATTAAATAGAGAAGAGGACCCACGGCTTCATGAGCTCCCTATGACAGAAAAAGACTTGAAGTCTCTGGAGAAAAACTTGAGGGGTGCTCTTGCCCATTCTTCCCAGTTCTTTAATTGGAGCCATTACTGGCAACTCCAAGAAAAATGCATCTCTATTTCAGAAGAAAAGATCAAGGAAATCGAAAATCATCTGCTTGAAACTAAGGAATCGATATCCACAGAAGACATGGTGGTAAAGTATTTTAACCAGAAACCTGCAAGCGACCTCTTTGAACTTTACTGCTTAAGTTTAAATCACTGTTTAGAGAAAAAACATAAGAAAAAATTCGTCTTTGTTTTTCCAGAAAAGTGGGGTAAATGGCATCTCAAAAAGATCCTTGAGTCTTTTACAGAAAACTTGCCCCTTTTGGCCCCAAAAGCAGTGCTTCCATATGAGGAAGGAAAACAAATAAGTGAAATCACTACGACTAATGATTTTCCGTTAAAAATCTATCTCACATGGAGAGAAATACTTTCTGGAGGAATAAAGATTCCTGAAAATCTGAGCAAGAATTTATCTCATTGTATAGAATATATCTTTACAGATACGGAAGTGTCGAAAGACTACATCGTTTATTATTATCCGTCTTTGTGTATATTTCTTGGGCTGAAAGAATTTTTCGAAACCCATAACGTGCCCCAAGGCGCAAGCTTCACCCTGGAAAGGCAGGGCCTCACTAAATTCAATTTTTGGCTAAAAAAAACAAAGAAAAAATTTTCAGTCTCAAAGGTTACTTATGATCTTAAAACTGACCAGTTTGCCTTAACCGGCGAAGAGATGTTTTCGTTCTCCACACCAAATAAAATCATCCACATTGAACGCGAGACTCTCGAAAAGCTTTTTACGCTTTATGATAAGAGAGAAGGGCTTGACCTTAGGGAGTTCCTCATTCTTATCTATAAAAATTTTGGCATCGAAAAAGACAATAAATCTCTTCATTACCTCAGGAGTTTTCATTTAGTAGACATGCTCAAACAGACCACCCAGGAAGATGTTGAAATGACACTGCTTAGCTTTCCAGAGTTTGTTCCATCCGAAAAGAAGAAAGGGATTTTCATCTATGAAGAGAAAATAAAAACAGAAGAAGAAATCATAAAGGAAGAACCCGTGGAAATTCCTGTAGAAATGGAACCTCTCCCAATTCCAGAAACTCCTTCTCCTCCTGTTTCTTCTGTTTCAACCATTGAACCGGCTGAAGAGAAAATCGATGAAATCCAAGCTTTGGAAGACATTGAAGCTCCTCCAGCTCCAAAAGAAGAAGAATTCGTTGAAAGACTAAAAAAAGAATTCAAGAAGAAAAAACATAGGATAGAATTAGAGGCGGAAAAGGCTCCCCGCAAAAGAAAGGGAGCGAAAAAATTTATTGAAGAGCGTATAGAACTTGAAGAGTTTGAACAGGAAGCCATGATTACAGTCAAAGCTAAAGAGAAAAAGGAAACTGAAGAAGAATTAGATGTAAAAATAGAAAAAAAAGAGAAAGTCAAACCATTCGTGCCACAAGGGCCTGTGTTTGGGGTGTTTGCCGAAAAGCTGAAATCTGCCTTAGACCAAAAAAACAAGGGAAAAAAGAAAAAGCAGTAAAAGTAAGGGAATAGGCACCTTATAAAATCTCACGCGATGCTCCCTTTCTACGTGTGACTCCCATCTGGTCAAGAAGCTCTAAAAGAGGAATCGCGTATTTCCGCGACAAGCCAGTCATGGCCTTAAATTCTGAAACCGTCAATTCTTTCTTTCCTGTGGAGTGGATCTTCTTTATGATTTCATCCAGCCATTGGTAATGAAGGAAAAAACCTTCTTTCGCCTGAACGATCTTTTTACGTTCTACGAGAAGAGAGAGCAGGATATTCAACTTATTAGTAGACAGGCGAAACCTCTGCTGTAAATCATTGAAGGAAACTGATTGAAGCTCTCCTCTCTTAGTCATTTCTTCCATCTCGCATAGGATTTTCTCTTCTTCTGGAGATATAACGACTGAAAAATCAGAAAGAGATAATAAGTTGTCGACTTCTTTAACTTTTCCTGCCTGAAGCAAATATTTCAATGACAAATTTAAAATTCTGGAGTGGGTCTTAAATCTGGCATATATGGACGATAAGGGAACTCCAATAAATTCCGGATGCTTATCATGATATGAGGACAAAAAGGCGACAAGTCTCTCGCTAAGAAACGCAAGGCCTTCTTGCGAAAGAAGCCACAATGGCGAAAATGAGATGATTCGCACTTTTTTTTCTGCCTCTAATTCCTGGCTGAGAGAAAGAATAGTTTCTCTGGAAAAGTTTGAAAAGTGAATGATATCTATTTCTTTTAGGCCTTTTATTCCTTCTTTCCTTACAAGCACATATAGCATTTCCTTGGGACTTCCTAAAAGTTCCTGTAGAAAAACCGTTCTCTTCTTAAGCATTTTTTTATCAGATTTCTCCGCAAGCGGAGCAAGGACAACTCCTTCTCCTAAAACCCCTTGCCCTTTTGGTGCAATCACTTCAAAGGAGTCCTTCCAATATAAAGGAAGATGGTGGGATAATTGGATTCGAACAAAAGCCTGATTTTCTTCATTCCTTTGCTCTTCCTCATAAAAATGGATAGTGGCAGGAATGTTTTTCCCCTGAATACGCAAAAAGGCTTCTATCGATTGTTTCCCAGATGGAGGAGGAAAATATACCGCAGCATCAAATAAGTTCGTATTCACCTGCTTTCTCCCTCTTTATGTGGAGTCAAAACCAGATGCATCCTTTGTAGAAGTGGATCGACGGAGACAAGAGTCACTTTGACCCAATCCCCAAGTTCATATTTAGCGCCGCTTCTCCGCCCAATAATTGTCTTTTTATTCTTTCTATAAAAATAATCTCCATCCAAATCCATGAAAGGAATCAGCCCTTCAACAAAATAATCTTTCAATTCCACAACCAGACCTGCTTTCGAAATATCCACGATAATCCCATCAAATTCCTCACCAAGCTTCCTCTTTAATACCCGGAAAATTCGCCATTTCAACAGGTCGCGTTCCGCATCGCTGGCATTTCTTTCCTGTTCTGAACAGTGGCGGGCAATGGAAGAGAGAGGAATTTTGTTTATTTTTTGCCGCTGGCAAAAACTTTTTAAGACCCTATGAACAACTAAGTCAGGATATCTCCTGATAGGAGACGTGAAATGCGTATACATCTTCTTCGCAAGGCCATAATGCCCCTTGTTCTCCTCAGAATAGACTGCAAGCTTCAAGCTTCTTAGAACCTGGACTGTGATAAACTTCTCTTCGGGCCTTCCTTTCACCTGATTCAATATGCGCTGTAAATCTTTTGAAGTTACTTTTTTAGCAGGGGGAATGGAGAGCCCAAAATGAGCCAATATCTCCTGAAGCTTCTCTATTCTTTCCCGTGCTGGGGGAGGGTGTATTCTGTATAAAATAGGAACATTTCTTTGAGTCAGAGAAGAAGCTACGGCCTCATTAGCTGCAACCATAAATTCTTCTATTACCTGATGCGCTTCATTTGCTTCGAATAGAGCCACAGAATGAAGTAATCCTTCTTTATACACGAGTTCGGGTTCTTCAATGTCGAAATCGAGGCTTCCTTGCTCCACTCTTTTTTTCCGCAATATGCGGGCAAGAGTTCTCATGAGCAAAAGGTCAGAGATTAACTGTGAATACTTCCGTCGTTCGGCTGGGTCTCCATTAAATATCTTAAACACAGAATCATAAGTCATCCTCTCTGCAGTCTGGATCAAAGACAGATGGAAGTCTGATTTATTCATATTTCCTTCTTTATCGAACTCAATCACCACGGAAAACGTCAATTTTTCCTCTTTAGGCCGCAAGCTGCAAATATAATTGGATAGCTTTTCAGGTAACATAGGAAGCGTCTCATCTGAAAAATAAACACTTGTTCCTCTCCTGTATGCCTCTCTGTCCAAAAACGACCCTGGTCTTACATAATGGGAGACGTCTGCAATGTGAACGCCAAGAAGAAATCTTCCTCCATCAAGCTGTTTTATGCTCACAGCATCATCAAAGTCCTGTGCGCTTTCTCCATCAATAGTGACAGTCATCCACCCACGGTAATCCTTCCGATTCTGCCTTAATTCTTGGCTTATTTCCCCAGATATGGCTTCTGCCTCTCTTATAGATTCTTTGGAAAAAGCAGAAAGAAGTTGGTATTTTCCCTTGATGACATTTGTATCTACCCCAGGATCATCAGGGTAGCCAAAGACGTCTGTCAAACGCAATGCCTCCCGTTCCACAGCAACAACCATTCCTTGCTTTGGATGAAGGACTTTTGATTGAACAATCGCAACATCTCCTTGGGAAGTAAAATCAAACGGAAGTAAAAACGGTTTTCCAAGGTGTTCTTTGTAGATACCTAAAATCTTCCGCCTTTCCTTTTTTACGATTTTGATAACTTTTCCTTCTGGCTTGCCCTTTTTCCCGTTTTCTTCTACAAGGACCTCTACAATGTCGCCTGTCAAGGCATCTTTTGTATGCCGTGGAGGAATAAAGATGTCCTCCAGATGCTTGCCTTCGGGGATGACGAATCCAAATCCTCTATCAGAACCAGAAAAACTTCCACGGATGATGTTTATCTTTGCGATAGGGAAATATTTTCTCTTAAATCGCACAACAACACCGTCTTTTTCTAATTCTCTTAAACATTTCTGCACAGTTCTTTTTTCTTTGTGGGACAGCCGCAGCTCTCTGATAATTCTTGTAAAGCTTGTACCCTGTCTTTTATTTTCTCGAAGCAGGGAAAGAATCTTATGTTGCATTTCGATTGTTCACCTTTTTGTTCACCTTAATAATAGAAAGATGAGACATATGGAATTTTATACTTCTCTCTTGTGTGTTTTACCAATTTTATTCGTAAAATCCGGTTGAATTCATCCCCAGATTCAAGCTCATACTCTACTTTGACCTCTTTTTTCATGCATTTCATGACTTCTTCATCTGCATTCTGTACGATAAGCCCTTCGATTCTCTCCTCCAATTCTTCCAGTTCCTTCTCGTCTAAATCTTCTTTCGAAAGAATGTTCCTAACCTGTATATAGACCTGCTTTAGATAGGCCACTTGAATAGGGAGAGCGTTCAAAAACCCTTTCACTGCCTCCATTATCTTTGACCTTTGGGTCTCAGCCATAACCGGTTTACTACGACCTCCGACCTTTCTTTCCTGGTAAAGAGCAAAAGATTTCATCACATGCGGATGAGAGAAACTCAAAGAGAAAATACTTTTCTTACTCCTGCTGACTTTTTGACGAACATCGAAAGCATTTTTTATGCCCTCAATTGCCACTCTCAGAGGAATTCCTTTTCGTTCCCACCTGTCCACAAGATCCATCTCCTTTGGCGACAGAAAAAACGGGGCACCTCGTAGTTCCATATAATAGCGGGCAATCGTTTGAAAATATTGACTCTTTTTACTCGTCATATGTCCAATTCCGTTTACGGGTGGATCTCCTGTTTGTTTTTCTCATACAAAATCCTAAGGCCATCAAGAATCAAATTGGGCTCATAAAAATCAACCCAATGTCTTTCTTTCTCTACAAAAACTGCAAATCCTCCTGTGACAATGACCTTGGCGTCCCTGCCTAATTCTTTTCTGAATTCTGAGATGATATTACTTACAAGGCCAATGTATCCAAAATAAAGTCCTGACTGCATGCTGTTTTCAGTCGTGCGCCCTATGGCATTACGTGGTTTTCTTATTTCAATACGTGGCAACTTTGCTGTTTTGAGATAGAGGGCTTCTGCCGATATTTGAATACCCGGAGCGATTGCACCGCCAAGATACTCCCCTTTTTCAGAAATAGCATCAAAGGTTGTTGCTGTCCCAAAATCAACCACGATGCAGGGGCCTCCATGCTTGTGAAAAGCTGCCACAGCAGAAACTATCCTGTCGGCTCCTACCTCAATAGGATTATCATAAAGTATAGGCATTCCTGTTTTAAGACCAGGCCCCACAACCAATGCCCTCAGATGAAAAAAGATGCGGCTTAAATCTTGAAACACAGGCGTCAAAGGAGGGACAACGCTGGATAAGATTACAGCGGAAATTTCTCTTTTTTCTATCCCTTCGAGAGAAAGGAGGTTCAATATAGTAATAGAATATTCTTCATATGTTTTTTCTCTTTCTGTCCGAATTCTCCAGTGCTTTAATAATTTTTCCCCTTCAAAAACACCCAGGGCAATATTTGTATTTCCTATATCTATTGCTAAAAGCATGTTTATTCTCCTTTTTTTTGAATAGGAGACAAAATTTCAGTTGCCAGAAAAGACCTCTTTTCTCCCTGGATTTCAAGAATCAATCTCCCATGTGAATCAATCCCTTGATACACGCCTGTTTCCTGGCCCCTGGAAGTTTCCACCTCGATGATGTCTCCCGAAGAAAATGGAGAGCAGTTTTCAACTGCCCGGATGATCTTACGAGCGTGGCTCTCTAAAAAAATATCATACCATAGATTTAAAGTATGCAAAATTTTCTCAAGAAGAGCATCCTTTTTCATGCTTTTTCTGGAAATAAGCCGTAAAGATGTGGCAAAATCTCGAATTTCTTCAGGAAAATCTTTCTTCAGATGGCTCACGTTAAGGCCGATCCCCAAGATGAAATAGTGAAGGTGCTTCCCTGCAAAACAGCTTTCTGAAAGAATGCCCCCAAGTTTTTTTCCATCCCAAACTATATCATTAGGCCACTTGAGATAAACGCGAATTCCTGTCGACTCAAGGATCGAATCTATTACCGCCACACCTGCAAGTAAAGGAAGGATGGAAACATCTGTTTTTTGCGGCCTCAGAATAACAGATAAATAAATGCCTTTCCTTGGGATTGAAAGCCACTGGCGGCCCTTTGTCCCCCTCCCTTTCTCCTGAGCTTCAGAAATTACAACAGTGCCTTCCTCTGCTCCATGGAGAATCAACTCCTTGGCTATATCATTAGTCGAGGAGCAACTCTTTACATGATATATTGTCTTCCCAATCTTCATTATAAAATCGCAAGTAAAACTTTCTTCAGCCTTTATTTCAATGTGTCTCAGAGGAGCTGGCTTATGTGCTCTAAAGTCTCTTTGATTTTAACTTCCTTTGTTTCAAGCTCACGGAGTCTTTCTTCTGTCTTACGAATCACCTGCTTTGGCGCACGGTTTAGAAAATTCTTATTGTGAAGCCTGCTTTCGATTTTTCGTGCTTCTTCGATAACTTTGGCAAGTTCTCTTTCAAGCCTTTGTTTTTCTCTATCAAGATTCACCAGGCCTTCTTCAAGAGGAATGGCAATTTCTAATGACCCGGAAAATCCTTTTAGAAATTTTTTCCCTTCAGGAAAGTCATCACAAAAAGTGATGTCCTGAATAAAGGCCAAGGCCTGTAAATACCTACTATGCTGGCGCACAATTTCCTTGTCTTCCTTTTTATTCGCTTTTATCAACAGGTTTATTTTCTGTCTAAGAGGAATCTCGTTTTCGGCTTTTATAGTCCTGACTGTAATTATGGCGTCCTGCAATACTCCCATTGCATTCTCTACTTTATGGTCAATCCATTCAGGTTGCGACTGGGGAAAGGAAGCCTCCATCAAAGACCTCCCAGCACAGGGGAGATGCTGCCAGATTTCTTCAGTCACAAAAGGCATGAATGGATGAAGAAGCCTAAGTCCAGCATCTAACATATCCACAAGAACGGCATGGCTGGTCTTGTTATTGTCCTTTAAGGCCGGCTTTACAAGCTCAACATACCAGTCACAGAATTCATGCCATATGAAGTGATACAATTTATCTGCAGCTTCATAAAACTTATATTGTTCTAAAGCCATAGTCACATCATTGATGATTCGTGTAATTCGGCTGCGGATCCATTGGTCAGCAAGGGTAAGCTCATCTTCATTTATTTCCCTTTTTTCCTTGTCAAGATTCATCAGCACAAAGCGAGAAGCATTCCAAATTTTATTCACAAAGGCCCTGTAGCCAGCCATTCGTTCCTCAGAAAGGGAAATATCCATGCCAGGGATAGCCAGTGCTGACAGAGTAAACCTGAGTGCATCGGTTCCATATGTTTCAATTATTTCGAGGGGGTCGATGATATTTCCTTCAGACTTACTCATCTTGCGTTTCTTAAAATCCCTGACTAATCCATTAATAAACACATGCTTGAAAGGAATATCCTTCATAAATTTTAGGCCCATCATAATCATCCTGGCGACCCAGAAAAATATGATGTCAAATCCAGTTGCCATTAGGTCTGTGGGATAAAACGCCTGTAAATCCTCTGTCTCTTCAGGCCATCCAAGCGTCCCAAAAGGCCAGAGAGCCGAACTGAACCATGTGTCCAGTATGTCCTCATCCTGGACGATGTTTTTACTCTTGCAGAGCTCACATGCTTCTGGTGTCCCCATAACAACGGTTATGTGCTGGCAATCCTGGCAGTGCCAGGCGGGGATGCGGTGTCCCCACCAGAGCTGGCGGGAAATGCACCAGTCATGAATGTTATACATCCACTCAAAATAGGTCTTGGTCCAATTTTGCGGAATGAATTGTATTTTCCCTTCCTCCACTACCCGGATGGCCTCTTTTGCAATTGGAGCAATCTTTACAAACCACTGCCAGGAAAGATGTGGCTCTATGATTGTTTTACAGCGATAACAATGGCCAACAGCATGCTGATAATCTTCGACTTTTTCTAATAGCCCTTCTTCTTTGAGTTTTAAAAGAACTCTTTCCCTGCATTCGAATCGGTCTAACTCGTGAAATTCCTTTCCTGCTGCCTCTGTCATCTTCCCCGAGCCATCGATAACAATCACTTGCTCCAAGTTATGCCGCCTCCCCAATTCAAAATCCGTGGGGTCGTGTGCAGGAGTCACCTTAACAGCACCAGTTCCGAACTCCTGTTCCACCATCTCATCTGTGATTACAGGTATTTCCCTGTGGATTAAAGGAAGAAGGACTTTTTTCCCATGGTAGGGCAGATAGCGCTTATCATCAGGGTGGACAGCTACACCAGTATCTCCTAACATTGTCTCTGGCCGGGTTGTTGCAACAACGATGTGTTCTTCTGAGTCCAGCAAAGGATATTTGATATAATAAAGTTTAGACTGTAATTCTTTATGCTCGATTTCTATATCTGAGAGAACCGTGCCGCAGTGTGGGCAGCGATTCGCAAGATAATAATCCCTATATATAAGCCCCTCTTTGTAAAGAGAAACAAACACATACTGAACAGTCTTAGAAAACCCTTCGTCAAGGGTGAATCTTTCCCTGGACCAATCAAGGGAAAGCCCAAGTTTCTTCAATTGCTGCGTGATAACCCCTCCATATTTTTTCTTCCATTCCCAGGCAATCTTTATAAATTCTTCGCGGCCCACTTTTTCCCGTGTTAAACCTTTTTGAGCCAGGGCCTGCTCAATCACGTTATGCACTGCAATGCTTGCATGGTCGGTCCCCGGAAGCCAGAGAACATTATATCCCTGCATCCTTTTCCAACGAGCGATAATATCAGGCAATGTAAAGCAGAGTGCGTGTCCCATATGTAATGAACCTGTGACATTCGGCGGGGGAAGAACCATGGAAAACTTTTGCTTTGGCGAGGAAGCGTCTGGAGTAAACAAGCCTTCGTCTTTCCAGAATTTTGCCCATTTCTCTTCCACAGGTTTAGGGTCATAAGCTTTTTCAAGTATCAATTTCTCTTTCATTTTGAATTTTCCTTTTCCTTCTTGATCCATTCTTCCCGGACCCAGTCTTTAAGCTCTGCTAACACCTGTCTTTTCACTCTCTTTTCCAATTCCCGCTCCATTTCCAAAATCTCGCTTTTAATCCTTTGGTTGATTTTTTCATCAAGCTGAACTTCGACAACAGGCGTTTCTTCTTCCTCCAGGACAGGTTCTTCAGGAAGTGTCTGAGGAATCTTTTTTGCTTCAATGATTTTTCGAACTGCCAGGAGCAACTCTTCTGAATCAAATGGCTCTTGGATGATAGCATCGCAATCGAGCGAAGCTGCCTTCTCTCTATCTAAAGGCATAAAAGCCCCTTTGAGGAGCACAATGCCAATTTTCTGGGATAGGCCCAAATTTTTTATGTGAAAGGCCAGTTCATAGCCATCTTTATTCGGCAAACTCACATTGCAAAGCACAGCGTCTGGGTTTATTCTCTGAAGAGCTTTCAACGCTTCCTCTCCATCTGAGAAAGGATAGAGCGTAACTTCAGATTCAGGAAAAGCCATCCGGATGGCTTTCTGAACCGAATGGCTCTTGTCCGCAACAATTATCTTATATGCCATGTTTACTCAATATTCAATAAAGACAGATTTTTCTCCAAGCAATTGTTCAATCTTATTTGTGAGTTCCTCCGAAGGAACCACGCCTTGAACTTCCATAGACTGGACTGTCGCTTTGAAGGAAGGGGGCCTCTCGAGCTCAAAGAAAACTGGACACCTTCCTTTATTTTCAATCAATAGGGCCTTTAATTCCTCAAGCACAGAGTCTTCTATGCCAGGGAGGAAAACCCTCACAATGACCCTTTTTGCCTGTTTCTGCAAAGCTTCTGATAAAGGCATAATCTGCAAGAGCTGGATCCTGCGGCTTTCTCCTTCACCCAAAAACCGGCCTTTTATCCAGACAAGCAAATCTTCTCTGAGATGTTCATAATATTTCTTGTAATTTTCCGGAAACACCACTACTTCAATCCGGCTGCTTAGGTCTTCTAAAATAAAAGTGGCCATCCTTTCTTCTTTTCTCGTTTTAATCAGTTTCAATGAGGAGATTATTCCTGCAAGCCTGATTTCAGAGTTGAAATCTTTTTCTTCATCCAATTGGTCTATCGAATGAGATGCAATTCTATCCAAGCATTTCTCATATTGGGCCAGCGGGTGGCTTGTGATGTAAAATCCAAGTGCATCCTTCTCGTAAGACAAAAAGAGTGGCTCATCCCATTCCCGCATCTCTTTGACCTCTCGAGGAATCGCGGGGGGTTCTACTTGTATGCTTTGAAAAAGAAAATTCTGTTTAGATGATTTCATTTTTTGTACTTCATGTGCATACTCAATCATCTTGTCAACCAGGTGAAACAGTTGAGAACGCTTCCAGCCAAGGGAATCAAAAGCTCCTGATTTTATCAAACTCTCGATTACTTTTCGGTTCACAGCTTTTGAATCAACGTCTTGAAAAACATCAAATGGGGAGCTGAATTTCCCCTTTTTCTCCCGGGCCTTGAGTAGGGCACGAACAGCACCTTCCCCAACATTCTTAACAGCAGAAAGGCCAAATCGGATGTCTTTTTTCACAACGGAAAAATTGAAATTACTTTCATTAATATCCGGGGGAAGGACATTAATCCCCATTTGTTTACACTCATTGATATATTTAACCACTTGCGAAGTGACTCCTCTTTCTGCCTCAGATGTAAGAAGTGCCGCAAAGAAGCAGACAGGATAATGGGCTTTTAAATAAGCAGTTCGATATGCCAGATAGGCATAAGCTGCACTATGGGATTTATTAAATCCATATCCAGCGAAATGATTTATTTGGTCAAAGATTTTACTGGCTCTTGACTGGCTGAGGCCTTTTTGTTTTGCCCCCTGAATAAATCTCTGCCTCTGTGCCTTCATCACCGAGGCTTTTTTCTTTCCCATTGCATTGCGCAAAATATCCGCTTCTGCCATAGAAAACCCGGCGAGTTCTGTGGCGATTTTCATTACCTGTTCCTGGTAAATAATGATACCTTTGGTCTCCTCCAGAATCGGTTCTAATTCAGGAAATTCATAGCTCACTCGCTCAGGATGGTTTTTTCTCTTGATGAATTCATCCGTCATTCCGCTCTTTAAAGGACCCGGCCTATATAGAGCATTAAGGGCAATCAAGTCCCTGAACGTTTCTGGCCGGAAATTCCTTAACAAATCTTTCATCCCCGGGCTCTCAAACTGAAAGACGCCGTCAGTATTGCCTGATTGGAAAACATTAAAAGTCTTCTCGTCATCAAGAGGAATATGTTTTAAGTCCAGCCTTTTACCAGAATCTTTTTCAATCAGCTCGAGCGTGTCCTGAATAACTGTCAAATTGCGTAGCCCTAATAAATCCATCTTCAGAAGGCCAATCGCTTCAATATCTAACATTGGGAACTGTGTCGTGATTTCTCCTTTTATGGACATATAAAGCGGCATAAACTCCACAAGTGGTTTCGGGGTAATAACAATCCCAGCCGCATGGATTGAGGGATGGCGGACTTGGCCTTCTAATCTTTGAGCAACAGAAATAAGGTTAGCAATCTTTGTGTTTTTCTCATTGAGCTCTCGTAGTTGCGGTATGCTCTTTATGGCTCCCTGGATGGTGGCATCAGGGCCAAAAGGAGGAATCATCTTTGCGATTTTATCAACTTCAGGGAGTGGAATCTCAAGAGCACGGCCTACGTCTCGCATTGCTTGGCGGGCTGCCATAGTCCCGAATGTAATAATCTGGCATACATTTTCCTGGCCGTATTTCTTTTTTGCATAGGAAATCACTTCATCCCTGCGCCTTCCGCAGAAGTCTATGTCAATGTCGGGCAGACTGATTCGCTCTGGATTTAAAAACCTCTCAAATAAAAGGTCATACTCGAGCGGGTCGATCTTCGTGATGCCAAGCACATATGCTAAAAGGCTTCCTGCCACAGACCCTCTTCCTGGGCCTACCGGGATATTTTTTTCTCTGGCTTTCTGTATCAAATCCCATACGATTAAAAAATATCCTTCAAACCCCATTTGTTTAACGAGGCGAACCTCTCTTTCCAGCCTCTTTTCATATTCCTGAAGAGGAGGAAGCTCCCCGTTTTCTATTCTCTTTTTCAAGGAAGGAATCTGCTGTTGAAAGCCTTCCTTCACAACCTGGTCAAAAAATTGCTCTAAAGACATACCCTCTGGGGGAGTAAATTTAGGAAGAAAGTACCCAGTGGAGGGAAAATCGAAATTGCATTTTGCAGCAATCTTTGTTGTGTTCTGGATGGCATCAGGGATGTCTTTAAAGATTTCTTCCATTTCTTCAGTTGACTTGAAATAGAACTCTTGTGAGCCAAAGCGAATCCTGTCTGAATCAGTTACTTTCTTGTTTGTCTGAATACACAAGAGAACATCATGGCTTTCCGCATCATCTTTGCTAAGATAATGCACATCATTCGTTGCTACCAGAGGAAGTTCAAGTTTCCTTGCAAGTTTTATCAGATGAGGATTGATTTTTTTCTGCTGCTCGAGGCCATGGTCCTGGATTTCAATATAGAAATCCCCTTTTGGAAAGATCGAGGCATACTCAAGTGCCGCCTTCTCAGCTTTGTCTTCCATGCCCAATTCTAAATAATAGCTTACTTCTCCCTTAAGACATCCAGAAAAACCGAAAAGTCCTTCCACATGCTGGGAAAGGAGCTTCTTATCGATCCGGGGCCTATAATAAAATCCTTCTAAGTAGCTCTTCGTGATTAGATGACAGAGATTCCTGTATCCCTTGTCGTTTTGAACGAGTAAAACCAAATGAAAATGGTTCGGAATAGAATCATCGGGTTTTTTATCGAAACGGCTTCGAGGAGCTACATAGACTTCGCAGCCGAGAATCGGCTTAACCTTTTTTTCTTTGGCATACCGGAAGAAACTGACCGCACCAAAAATATTGCCATGGTCAGTCATCGCAACAGCAGGCATGCGTTTTTCATAGGCGGCATCTACAAGCAAAGGAATCTTTAAAGCACCATCCAAGATGCTAAACTCTGTATGATTATGTAAATGAATAAATGATGAGCTCATTTTGAATCTTTCTATCGAATGGAATTTTTGCCAATCCCCCTTGTAATCATTCCCATTCAATTGTCCCTGGGGGTTTGGTGGTAATATCATAAACGACCCGGTTAACTCCGTCAACTTCATTTATAATAAAGCCAAACTCTTTTTTCTTGGAAGGGACTACCTTTCCTCCTAACATATGGGCCATAAGCTGTGTGTACTGCGATCCAAAATCGAGAACAAGCACTTTTTCCATATTTTGATTTTAGCAGAGGCACCAAGGATTGTAAACGCATT
>JACUUK010000174.1 GCA_014859315.1 Candidatus Aminicenantota bacterium | reverse complement strand
TCAGGAGGAAATTATGGCAACCAGGAGATTATCCATGCGTAGGATCAAAGAAGTATTACGATTGCATCATGAAACAAAACTATCCGCCCGTGAAATTGCCAGAAGTATTCAGGCCGCCCGAAGCACGATCAAGGAATATCTTCTCCGTGCTCAGAGAGCAGGTTTAAGCTGGCCTCTGCCTTCCGATCTCGATGAAGCCTCTCTGGAACATCTTCTGTTTCCCTGCCCCCGTTTGATCGCGCCAGAAAAAAGGCAGATGCCTTCCCTGGACTATCTTCACCAGGAGCTCAAAAGAAAGGGCGTCACGCTTCAGCTTCTTTGGCATGAATACAAGCAAAGCAATCCTGAGGGATATCATTACAGTCAGTTCTGTCAACTCTATCATCAATGGACTGAGAAATTAGACCCCTGTCTGCGTCAGTCCTATCGGGCTGGAGAAAAGCTCTTCGTTGACTATGCAGGGCAGACCATGGAGATGACGGATCCTGAAACTGGAGAGATCCAAGAGGTTCAGATTTTTGTGGCGACATTAGGAGCCAGTAATTATACCTTCGCAGAAGCCACCCTTTCTCAGAATCTTTCCTGCTGGATTCAGTCTCATGTCCATGCCTTTGAATTCTTTCAAGGAGTTCCTGAGATTCTCATTCCGGATAACCTTCTGTCCGCCGTCACCCACCCTTGCCGCTACGAACCGGATCTCAATGCCACTTACCGAGAGATGGCCGAGCACTATGGGGCCGTCATCATCCCTGCCCGGGTGGGGAAAGCTCGGGATAAAGCTAAAGTGGAGTCGGGAGTCCAGGTAGCCGAACACTGGATCTTGGCCCCTTTGCGACACCGTACTTTCTTTAACCTCTTCGAGGTTAACCACGCCATTGAGGAGCAGATAGAATACTTAAATAACCGCCCCTTCCAAAAACTGGAAGGAACCCGAAAGTTCCTCTTTGAAACCCTGGAAAGACCTGCCCTCAAACCCCTGCCGATTCAGCGTTACATCTATGCCGATTGGAAAGTTGCCCGGGTCAATATCGATTATCACATTGAGCTCGATCATCACTATTACAGTGTTCCCTACCAACTCATCCATCAAAGGCTCGACGTCCGGTTCACGGATACCCTGGTGGAGATCCTCTTCAAGGGACGAAGAGTGGCTTCTCATCGGCGAAGTTATCACAAAGGAGGATATACCACCCTACGCGAGCACATGCCCAAAGCCCATCAGAAGTATCTGGACTGGACCCCTTCCCGACTGCAACGGTGGGCAGCCAAGATGGGTCCCTGCACGGAAAAACTGGCAGCCTGTATCCTGGAGCATCGACCTCACCCAGAGCAGGGGTATCGGTCCTGTCTGGGACTCCTGCGCCTGGGGAAAATCTACTCTGCTGAGCGATTGGAAAGAGCCTGCGCACGAGCCCTACAGATCAAGGCTTACTCCTACAAAAATGTTGAATCAATCCTGAAAAATGGATTGGATAGTCAACCCCTGATGGCGGCTTCTTCTCAAATGCCTCTGCCCCTGCTTGAACATGCCAACCTGCGGGGAAAACACTATTACCGATGAAAGGAATCGAATCCATGCTCCATGAACAGACCTTCAACAAACGCGATGCCATGAAACTCCTCGGGATGGCCGAGGGATTGATGAGCAACCTTTCTCCCACGATCTTTCCTTCGGGCAACGATGGGCTCTCTTTCTGGACTGCCTGTAGACCGGGAAGCAAAACAAACATCTCCTCAAAGACACCAAACTTAAACGTAAGGTTTGCCGGGAGGTCTTCTTCAAAGAACGAAAAGTGGCTTCTCATCGGTGAAGGAATCGCAAAGGAAGATATCCAACCCGATGCGAGCAGATGCCTAAACCCCATGAGCAGTATCTCGCAGACAACCCTTTCCGACGGCTTCGGTGGACAACCAAGATGGCTCCCTTCCCTGAAATACGGGAAAAAAACCGAGGTTTTCCCACATTGCCACAAAGACGAGGACGAATGATTTTTTATGGTCAAAAAACCAAAATAATGAAAGGAATCAAACCGATGCTTAACGAACAGACCTTCGATAAACTCTATACCATGAAACTCCTCGGGATGGCCGAGGGATTTAAAGATCAGCTTGAGCAACCCTCCTTCCACGATCTCTCCTTCGAAGAACGATTCGGTATCCTCGTCGACCGCCAGTGGACCTGGAAGCAAAACAATCGTCTCCAACGTCTTCTTAAGAATGCCAAGCTCAAACTTCAGGCGTGTGTAGAAGATATCGATTATAAAACTCCCCGCGGAATCGATAAATCCATGATCCTAACTCTCCTCTCCTGTGACTGGATCCGAAAGCACCAGAACCTTCTTGTCTGTGGTCCCACCGGAGTCGGCAAAACCTTCCTTGCCTGTGCGTTCGCACAGAAGGCCTGTCGCGAAGGGTTTCAAACCTTTTATCTCCGCCTCCCTCAGTTCTTCTACCAGATCGCTCTGGCCCGGGCCGATGGCAGCTATGGAAGCTTTATGAAGAAACTTTCCAAAACACACCTGCTGCTCCTGGATGACCTGGGGTTGACCGCTCTGAACGACACAGAGCGAAGAGATCTCCTTGAAGTCATCGAGGAGCGTCACGGCAGCGCCTCAACCCTTCTTACCAGCCAACTCCCAGTGGAACATTGGCACGATCATATCGGAGACCCTACCATCGCCGATGCTATCCTCGACCGGCTGGTTCACAACGCTCATCGTATCCTATTGAAAG
>JACUUK010000034.1 GCA_014859315.1 Candidatus Aminicenantota bacterium | reverse complement strand
TAAAAAATTTTTCTAAATTTTTTTCCAGACTTTTTCGCTTCATAAAAATATCTACTTCTTAATTTATTGGATGTCTTGCAGAGATCAGATTAGGGCGTTTTCTCTATGAGTTTTTTGGTTATGGATTTTATTGAATTAGTCACTTTGCTATCAGGATATTTATTTAAAAGAAGTTTAAAATCTATTCAACTTCCATAACGTGTAGTTTGCGTGGAAATCTCCACTTGCCTCGTGTGAAATCAGGAAAGTCTACTGGATTGCTCCGTTTTGCCACTGAACGCTCGCTCAATGCCGAGACTACACTCCATGATGCAGCATCATATACATCGAAATCAGTGGGCATGCCGTTGCGCAGTGCTTCGATGAGACGGAAATCCTCAATAAAATCAATGCCTCCATGGCCTGCGCCTTTAGATTTTTCTTCCAGTTGTTTCCAGATTGGGTGGTCAAATTCCATATAGTTCTCAAGCTCCTCCCACTTATGCTCAGGACTTCTCCCTTCGATGTGAACCCTGTTCGGGTATTTTTCAAAAATACCTTTGGTGCCTTGGACAATGTGAATACGGCTGTAAGGACGTGGAGAAGATGTGTCGTGGTAGAGGGTTATAATCTTTCCTTTTACAGTGTGAATAAGGGACACATTTACATCTCCAAGAGTGTATCTTTGACGTGCCTCAGGGCTGTCAGGGCCGAATTTTTTCGCTGCATAAAGGTTCAATCCCATAGACTTCGAACTCATGGAAACCAAATAGTCGAAACGGTCGCCACGGTTAATATCCATGCACTGGCTCACGGGTCCAAGTCCGTGTGTCGGATACAGGTTTCCGTTCCGTTTGATAGAATGTGCTGGCCGCCATAGCGATTCTCCATGTCCGCTAAACTTGACTTCTCTCAAATCATGGAGATAACCAGCTTCTGCATGGAAAATCTCTCCCAGAAGCCCTTTTTTAACTAAATTCAGGCAAAGCATCTCTGGTCTGTCATAGCAGCAATTTTCCATCATCAAGCAGTGGCGCCGGGTTTTTTCTGCTGTTTCAACAAGCTCCCAGCACTCATCGAGGGATACAGCAGCAGGTATTTCGGTGGTGGCATGCTTTCCTGCCTTCATGGCTGCAACACAGACTGGGACATGCCATCTCCATGGAGTTGCAGTAAAGACCAGATCCAAGTCTTCCTGTTCGCACAGACGGAGAAAATCCCATTCGCCCCGCGAGTAACCCCTGGGTTTTGTCTGGCCAGCTTCTACTACCCACTCCTGTATGAGGGCAACTTTTTTTTCCACAATATCACACACAGCCCGGATTTCAACACCTTCGATTTTAAGAAAATTTCTCACATGGGCAGAGCCCATTCCACCGACTCCTACAAAACCTATCCGAACAGGGTCGATTGGAGGCACTTTAAACTCAATCAAGGTCTTATCAATATAAGGATTTTTTCCATGGGTCAAATTTCCTGGCCTGGGGAAGACGGTGCCGAGACCTGCAGCTGCCCCAAGTTTTAAAAATTCCCTGCGGTTTAATTTGCCAAAAAATAGATTGCTCATCATTTCTCCCTTCGTACATTAATTTTAAAGGTTTTATTCAATATTGTTTTAATTATTAAAAAATCATGATACCACTGCAACTATCAGATGTTCAACATTAAATATGCGGGAGGAAGCATCCTTTTTCCCGAGATAGGATGAAGGGATTAAGACGTGGGGAATGGCGTATAAAATCTGAGGGGAGCAAAGCCATTCTCGGGTTTTTCCTCGTTAAGACGAATTGATAGAACTTTGAATATCAAGTAACTGGAGATGATTCCTATTTTTGAAAACCGGTTGAATTTCTGCACTATTTTTGGTATTTTATTTATATATAATAATTTCTATTCGAAGAGAGGAAGTTAGTTGAAAAGTTATGACGGAATTGACAGCAAGTTTAGATATGTCATTATATCATCAAAAAGAGCAAAGGAGCTTTTAAAGGGTGCAAAGCCTAAAATAAAGTCCAAGTCTAAAAACCCTATCCGGATTGCTCAGGAAGAAGTCAAAAAGGGATTGATTGCTTATTATGTAATTCAACCCAAAGCAGAAAATACCCACGAGTCAAATGATGATATTCTTCTTGGAGAAGAATTGATTGGAGTAAATGAAGAGGTCAAAAAGGAAGTAGCAGCAGAAGAAGTAGTAAAAGTGAAAAATAAGAAAAAGACTCCAAAAAAAGAAAAAGGTTCAAAAAAATAACATAAATCTAATTTAAGAGAAAAGTTTCGGGGAATTAGGAGAGAGTACTTTCCATACCATTCTTTATTAGCTGAATATAATCAGATTTGATGAAATCCTTTCGTGAGTAACCGAGTTTGCTTGCAAATTCAACAATTTTATGCTGATCTCCTTCAAATTCAATAAAATTTCCTACACATGTTTCATCCAGGCATATTTTTAACCTGCCTTTTCTGTAAACAGTTCGGTATTTATTGTAATGGAAAACAGGGGTGAGACCGAGTTTCTTTAAGATTATTTTCAAGTGTTTTCCGTTTTTAACTTCTGTTTCATATTCTTCCCTGATTTTAAATTTTTTTGATTTTTGAGGGGAACCCTTAAAAGTCAAGAAGTATTTTTTTTGGATTTTCCTAACTCTTAACGCTTGTTTTCGCTGAACTAACGAATGGTCATAGAAATCATATAGAATGTTTTCTTCATAATATCGTTCCTTTTCTAATTGTGCTCCTTGTGCAATGACCTTTTCTGTGGCTTTTTGAATATCGGGAATTTGGATCTTGACTTCGATTTCAGTCATGGATATTTATTTATTTCTCGTTAGAATCAAGTCTGGAAATAATGTCAAAGTATCCCTGTAAATCGATTGAGGGAATTGCCGGATGATTTCTTTAGATTTTAAAGAGAACTCTCTGGCCTTTGATTGTGTGTATTGCAGTGCGCCATTAGATTGAATGATTTCTGAAATCTCTTTTTTATATTTTTTACTTCCATTTTTCTCTTTTAAAAAAGAAGTTAGTAGTTTCCGGTTCATATAATTATCGTTTTTTAGTGTGTATATTAGAGGAAGAGTAACTCGGCCTTCGTTTAAATCTGAGAGAATTGGTTTTCCAAGAATTTTTTCGTCTCCGGTAAAATCGAGAAGATCGTCAATAATCTGAAATGACATTCCAAGGTTTGCTCCAAATTTGGCTAAATCCTGCTCTTCTTTTTTTGATGAATTAGCGAGAATTGCTCCAATCCGGCAGGAAGCTGAAAAAAGAGAGGCCGTTTTTTTATTGATAATGTCTAAATAGGATTCTTCCTCTATATCCAAATTTCCACTCAAATAATACTCGTTTAGCTCTCCTTCGATCATTTGGACAGAGGTGTTAGTCAATATCTGAATGATTTGCGTGTGGGTACTGCCAAGCGATAATCCTACAGCTTTGATATACAGGTAATCCCCGAGAAGAACAGTGATGTTAGCTCCCCATCTGGCGTGGATGGTTTCTTTTCCTCGCCTTATTTTTGAGTTGTCGATTATGTCATCATGAATAAGACTGGCAGTGTGAATTGTCTCTACAATTGCAGACATGAGAATGTTTTCTTTTCCCTTATACCCAAGAAGTTTGGAGCAAAGGAGAAGGAGGGCTGGCCTTATCCGCTTGCCGGAATTTTGGATGAGATATGAGCTTATTTCAGAGATTATAATGTTTGAAGATCGTGAAAAAAGCTTAAGAGTCTCTTCAACAGTGTCAAGGTCTTCCCGGATATCTTTATATAGAGTATTTAATGAGAGATTCTGTTCTGCTTGTGTGCCAGAATGTTTTTTTGAGTGGGAAACCATTCTTTATATTCCATTCTTAAGATGTTTTTGAATTTCTTCTTATTTTTTTGTGTGATGAATACAATAAAGGATATTTTACTCCCTTATCTTATCACCTTAAATTTTATAATTCAAACATGAATAGTGATTTAAAATTTTTTGTTGTAACTGCTGCTAAAGATTCAAAGGGAGTATTTCTCAGGCCAGCAAGAAATTTTGCGGTTTCTTTAACATAGGCAGGTTCATTCCTTTTTACACGACCCCTGTAAGGAGCAGGGACAATGTATGGAGAATCAGTTTCGATTAAGAGCTTTTTGGCTGGTATTTTTCTTGCGACCTCTCTTAAACTATGCGCCTTTGGAAAAGTTATGATTCCTGAAAAAGAAATAAGGAAACTTTTTTCCATCATTTGCTTTGCAAACTCCCAGTCTTCTGTGAAGCAATGAAGGATTCCTCCGCAAGTAAACTCTTCTTCTTTAATGGAGTTAGCGATTTCCCTGGCTGCTTGCCTGCTATGTACAATCACTGGAAGACTTAAGTTTTTGGCTAAATTGAGCTGCTGGCGAAAGACATCAATCTGTTTTTGAGGCGAAGAGAAGTTATAGTGGAAGTCAAGGCCAATTTCGCCAATAGCACAAATATTTTCAGCTTTTGCCAGCTCTTCTATTTTTTCAATTGAATCTTGAGTAAAATGTTTAGCATTGTGTGGGTGAATTCCAATGGCTGTAAGTATATTATTATGACTTTTATTGAGATGCATGCCAATTTGAAGTTCTTTAGAATTTGTAAACTCCACAGGACAAAGTATAGCCTGGATTCCTTCGTCGAAAGCTCTATGAATCACCTGAGAACGGTCTTTGTCGAAATCAGCCATACTAAGATGTGCGTGCGAATCGATAAGTGTTGGCTTCATTACATATAATTATATATTTGAAATAGAAAACAGAAAATGTTAGCCAATTAATAATGAAAAGGGAGAGATGACTTCTCGGTCAACTCTCCCTTTTATTCTTTTTCTTATATCTTATGGATTTATTCCATAATCTTTTTTCTGAGCTGTCTTAGATGGAGCCCTCCGAAGCTGAGGATTTTTTTGAGGAATTCTTTACGGCTGAAGGATTCTCCCTTCATTTTCTGATACTCTATTTCTGCTTCCATAAGTTCTTGCATTCCTACGTATGTATAACCCCCGTCGCCTGGTAAAAGGGCGATTCTATCCCAATTTCTTTCGGCTTCTGCCTTAGTTTGAAAGCCTCCTCTCATCATATAATCAACAGCCTGTTCTTTTGTCATTCCTCCTTCGTGGATGTTTAAGTCAAGTAGAAAGTCGATAACAGCTTTCAAACGATATTTAAGTTGGTTCAATCGAAGCCGGAGATCATAATTTCCAAATCCGGAGGATACAAGCATCTCTTCAACAAAAACCGGCCAACCCTTTATAAGAGGAAGATTTGGATATAATTTTCTCACGAGAGACGGATTTTGCCTGGCGAAGAAAATTGGAACGAATTGTCCGGGATAGACTTTGCGGACAACATAAAAAGGAAGGAAATAATTGTTGTATTCTTCAAGGAGGGATTGGACTTGTTCTTCTGTGAGATCGTCAGCAAGAGGAGAAATTTGGCATTTATAAGTTCCATCAGTTTCATAAACTCCAGGGGTAAAAAGTCGTGTCCAGGTCACTCCCTGATTTTCAACAGGCATTTGTTCGATCAGGAGGGGTATGTCAGGAATATCAAGGAGCTCATTGTCATCAATAAATATTTTTATTTCTTCGGAAATACTTTTTATTTTATTTATAAATTCACTCTGGGGAACATGATCGGTTTTTATTTTATCAAGAACATGGGAGATCATTGTGTTTTTCAACTGCTCTTCAGTAAGGGTTGCCGGAGGGTGTTCTACGTCAAATTTAGGCTCCATTATTTTATAGAAGGGTATACTCACAAGGAACATCTCTCTGCGGATGTTGTTGTAGTCAGCTCTTGCTCTTGAAATGAGCTCTTCTAATGTGATGTTGTTTTGCAACTTTATGCGCAAGAGTCTGCGATGGGCCTCACCAAGTCTGAAGTTTCCTGTTGAACGAGGAAGGAGTTCATTTTTAAGAAAGCTTTGATAGCTTTCTAATTCAGGGATAACTTTTGACAAGCCGGATTCAAGTTTGGATTTATGAGCTGCAGGGGCCTGTGCAATCAATTGAGGGAGTTCATTTCTATAAAAATCCAATATTGCAGGAAATTGTTTAATTGCAACCTCTGTGTAAATTTGAGGAGGGTTTTTTAAATTTTCTTTTGCTTGTTTGATGAATTTAGGAAGGTCTTTGATCCTTTCTACAGCGTTTTTGGCTCTTGTGTCTAATGGAGCAAAGTCCTTTGCAAGGAGGCTGCGGATGCAGTTCATAAAAATATCGTTGTAAAAAATGGGGTTATACTCCCAAGGAAGAAGAGCTTCATGCTTTAATAGCTCGTAGTCTAAGGCGTCTATAATCATCATGAAATCATCTTGTAAGTCTGGGCTTAATTTGGATTGGTCAACTTTTGCCACGAATTCTTGATTGAACTTGTCCAGAGCTTCATGTCGTTTTTCAATGTTTCTCTTGCTTAAATCTTCTAATTTGTTGTCATAATTGTGATATCCTGTAAGAGTTGCTGCTGTAGGATAAAACTTCCACAAATCATCAAGATAAGAATCCAGAGCTTTTTGGAATTTTGCCTCTTCGCTGTTTTGTTGTGCAAAAACCATGCACATTCCTATAAATGCAAACATTAAGATGAAAAGGGGAATAAATTTTTTATTCATTAGTTCCTCCTCGAAAACATTTTTTCTTCAATCTTCTTTTTTGCTTTATAAAAGCTAACTTATGCTACCATAACTTTATTATTTAATTCAATATATAATGATTGTCTTTTCTCTACCACCGAATGACTGCTGAAGCCCAAGTGAAACCGGAGCCGAATGCTGTTAAAACAATTAAGTCGCCTTGCTTTATCCTTCCTTCTTTTACAGCTTCATCCAGAGCAATTGGAATTGAAGCAGCGGTCGTGTTTCCAGTTCGATGAATGTTTCTTATTACTTTTTCAACAGGGATTTTTAACTTGTGGGCAACCATAAGACTGATACGGTCATTAGCTTGATGTGGAATAAGATGATCTACGTCCTCGATTGTCAGGTTGTTGTGTTTCAGAGCGGCATTAACAGCTTCAGGCATCTTTTCTACGGCATTTTTAAAAACAGTCTTTCCATTCATGCGGGGAAAACACCTTTTGCTTTCAAGCATTTTTTGGGAAAAGACAGGATTATCTTTTGAGCTTGGCTTTTCCATTAATAATTCTGAAGCAAATCGTCCATCAGAAAATAAATGTGTAGAAAGAATCCCATGCCCACCATTACTGTGGTTTGGCTCCAGAATAAGGGCTGCAGCGCCATCTCCAAAAAGCGCAGCCATGTCTCTTCCATCGTAAGAATGATCCAGGTTTGAGGACTGGAGTTCTGCAGCCACAAGAAGAATCTTCTTGTAAGTCTGTGTTTTGATATACTGGTCAGCAACGGAAAGTGCATAGATAAAGCCACTGCATTGATTCCGGATATCCAGAGCGCCAATTTGATTAAGACCTAATTTAGCTTGGACAAGTACGCCAATTCCAGGGAAGTAATAATCAGGAGACAGTGTGGCGGCTATGATGAAATCGATTTCTGATTTATCGATCTTGGCATCTTCAATAGCACGCAATGCAGCTTCATAAGCAAGGTCAGATGTCCCTATACCAGGGTCAGCATAATGTCTCTCCAGGATTCCGGTCCTCTGTCGGATCCATTCATCAGTAGTGGGCATTATTTTTTCTAAGTCAGCATTTGTGATTATTCTGGGAGGGAGGAAATGAGAAATTCCTTTTATAAAAGTTGTTACACTCATTTTAATTTTGCTAAATTATAATTAATTGATAGAAAAAAATAAAGAAATAATTTTCTTGACTCATTTAAAGCATGTAAGTCATAATCAAATGACAGGGATACGTCAAGAGAACATGAGCTTAAAAAAAACAATATGTTTTGCGAATTTGATTTTGCTTTTATTAATGATTGGCCTATATGCAGATGATGAACTTTTAAAAGTTGAGGCCTCAATTAGCCCAGAGCGCCTTTCCCGTAGCCAGGAAGGGAAAGTTAGTCTCAAGATAACGGTTCAGAAAGGAGTCATAATAAATCCGCAGCCTGTTTTTACAATTGAATTAAGTCCTTCAGATGCCCTTGTCTTCCCAAAGAACTTTTTCACTGCCTCTGATTTGGAAATAGAAATTTTGGAAAAAGATGGTGAAGAATACTTGAATTTCAAAGAGCCAATAGAAATTCCTTTTACAGTCAGCTTAGATGCCAAGCGAGGTTGGCATGTTCTTGAAGGAAAGGTTAAATATTTTGCCTGTTCAAAGAAAGAAGAATGGTGCCTTAAAAGCACAACAAAATTTTCTGCTTCATTCTATACTCGAAGCTCTATAAATAAAAAGAAAAAATAACTTATTGAGGAAGTCCCAGCAGATAAAACTTTATAAATTAGAAGGATTTTCCCAGAGGCAAAAAATGCAAATAACCAGATAATCTTACAGCCATTTATTTTCAAGATACCAGTCGATTGTTTCCTGAATTGCCTCTTGCAGGGAATATTTTGGATGAAAAGATAATAGTTCTTTTGCTTTAGATGTATCAGCCACCCATCCTTTTTGTTTCATTTCCTTGAACTTATATAAATTCAAAGGGCTTGGTTTTTTACTTATCCTGGAACTTAGATCGGAAGCAAGGGCAGCAAGAAATAAAGCAGAGAAAGGAATTTTTACTGTCCTTGCACTTTTTCCTAATGCCTGAGCAATCGTTTTGCCGAATTCGTCCCAGGAGTAAGGTTGTGGGTCAGCTATATGAATAATCTCTCCGCTTTTAAGGTCTTTTTGTGTTGAGAGGTCAAGGGCGTGGACTAAATCTTTTACATAGCACATGCTAAGCAGCCGTTGTTTATTGCCGACGGAAGGGAGAACTCCTTTTTGAATTATTCTAAAATAAGGGAGAAAATCTTTGTCTCTTGGGCCGAAGACAGCTCCTACTCGAATAATGACAAGCGGGAATTCATTTTTAAATTTTAAAGCTTCTTTCTCGCCCAATAATTTACTTTTCCCATAAGGAGTAACAGGTTGCGCTTCCAAGTACTCTTTAACAGGCTGTTCATTAAAGGATGGCCCTGTAGCAGCAAGGGTGCTAAGATAGATAATTTTTTTTGGGTAGACTTTTTGTGCGACAATGGACTTAAAAAGGCTTGCTGTTCCTTCCTGGTTTACTGTATAATAAGCAGCCGAATTGTAGGCTTTTGTTAGTCCTGCAATGTGAAAAACATAATCAATATCAGATGGAAGAGAAGGAATGGAAAAAAGGTTTCCCTCCAATAGCTGGACATCCAGTCCATTGAGCCATTTTGTATTGTTTCGGTTTCTGACAAGTGCGTATATTCGGACTTTTTTATTTAATAAGAAATCAATAAGATGACTTCCAATAAAACCAGTTCCACCAGTAATGAATGCTTTCATTATAAAGATTCTATGAAAATTGCCTATTTGGGTCAAATTAAACATGTCTCATGCATGGAAATACTAGCCTTTAAAGTAAATGTTTTTTCTCAGAAAGGAGGAGAAAATGGGTATTTTTGATAAATGCTACGATTTTACACGGGCTGAAGAAGTGATGGAAAAGGGAATTTATCCCTACTTTA
Source organism: Candidatus Aminicenantota bacterium (assembly GCA_014859315.1). Taxonomy (GTDB): domain Bacteria; phylum Acidobacteriota; class Aminicenantia; order Aminicenantales; family Aminicenantaceae; genus Kmv29. The sequence goes on along the minus strand of JACUUK010000034.1, from coordinate 7,285 downwards.
CACCTATTGAAGAAGTAAAAGGAAATATAGTAAAAGTTGATGGTCATGATATGATTATGGTGGGTTCTAACAATTATTTAGGGTTGATTAACCATCCTCGAGCTCTCAAAGCCGCTAAGGAAGCTATAGAAAGATATGGTGTATCAACTTGCGGCTCAAGATTTTTAAATGGGACTTTGGACATTCATGTAGAATTGGAAGAAAGATTAGCAAGATTCATGAAAAAAGAAGCAGCGCTTGCATTCAGCACAGGATTTCAGACGAACCTTGGGATCGTATCAACACTTGTAGGACGTGGAGATGCAGTGATTACAGACAGAATGGTACATGCGAGTATAATTGATGCCTGCCACCTTTCTTTTGGGAAGATTTATAAATATAGCCACAATGATATGACTGACTTGGAAAGAGTACTTGATTCGATTAATAATGAAACGGCGAAGCTGATAATAGTAGACGGAGTCTTCAGCATGGAAGGGGATCTGGCTAATTTGCCTGAAATCGTTAAAATTGCAAAGAAATATGACGCAAAAGTCATGGTGGATGATGCCCACGGTATCGGTGTGATGGGGAAAAATGGAAGAGGAACAGCCGAGCATTTTGGAGTAGAAGATGATGTAGATTTAGTAATGGGGACATTTAGTAAATCCTTCGCTTCCTTAGGTGGATTTGTTGCGGGAGAAAAAAAAGTCATTTCTTACATAAAACATTTCGCCCGCTCTTTGATTTTTAGTGCGAGTATAACTCCTGCCTCTGTAGCAACAGTTCTGGCGAATTTGGATATTATTGAGAAAGAACCGGAGAGAAGAGAAAGATTATGGGAAATTACAAGGAAAATGCGCTCTGGATTTGAGTCAATGGGGTACAATACAGGATATACAGAGACACCTATCATACCTCTTTTAATTGGGGATGATGAAAAGACCTTTATATTGTGGAAATTACTGAGAGAGAATGGAGTATTCACAAATCCAGTCATTTATCCTGCTGTCCCTCAGGGACAGGCCCTTATTCGTACAAGCTATTCAGCAACACATACGGAGGAGGAACTAAATACTGTCCTCAATAGCTTTGAAAAGTGTGGGAAAATGCTGGGCATTCTGAAATAATTGAATCTAAAGCATAATTCTTAAGTTTAATATATAATATGAACGTGATATATAATATGAACGTGTGAATAAGGAAAACGAATACTCCCATGAAAAAAAGCATAAAAATCCTGTTAGTGGCTTTGCTCTTTCTTGGCTTTTTAAATTGGTATATTGAGGCCTCTGTCACAATTATTCCGTTAAATCAAATAAAAGCTGGGATGAAAGGGAAAGGCCGAAGTGTTTTTATTGACAATAAAATCGAAGAGTTTGATGTTGAAATCTTAGGAATCCTCTACAATTTTCAGCCGAAAAGAAATTTAATCCTGGCAAAGCTCCAGAGCCAGCTTTTGGATAAAACCGGAGTCATGAGTGGAATGAGCGGAAGTCCTATATATATCGATGGCAAATTAATCGGAGCCGTTGCCTATAGCTTTCCTTTTGCAAAGGAAGCCATAGCTGGCATCACCCCTATTGAAGAAATGTTGGCAATACAAGAGAAAAAGATACAGAAAACGTCTTTTTCGTCCCAAATGCCAATAAAAAAATATATGACGCTTGAAGAACTTTTTGAAATAAATAAAAACTTCTTCATGACGACTTCGCCAACATTTGTCGAAGGCCAGGCTTTTTCTCCTTTAACTATTCCCCTTGTTTTCAGTGGCTTTTCCTCAAGAGTTTTCGAACAGTCAAAATCGTTCTTTTTGAAAATGGGCTTTAACCCAATAAGATCAGGGCCTGGTGGACAATCTGTTGAAAAATTATCTGTTCCTGACCTTACACTACGGGAAGGTGACCCTGTTGGCGTTCAACTTATCACAGGGGATTTAAATTTATCTTTTGTCGGGACAGTAACTCATGTGGATGGAAATAATGTTCTTGCGTTTGGACATCCTCTGTTTAATCTGGGTTCTGTGGATTATGCCATGGCTAAGGCGAAAGTAGTAGGGGTTGTTCCAAGCCTTTCTTCATCTTTAAAGCTTGCAGTGACAGATACACTGGTTGGAAGGTTTGTTCAAGACAGAAATTCTGGAATATTCGGTGAATTGGGGAAAATGCCGTTGTTTATTCCGGTCAACATCAAGATGCTAAATGATAAGGGAGAAATAAAGGATTTTAAGGTTAAAGTAGTCGACGACAAGATTCTCACACCATTTTTTGTAAATATTGCCCTTTCCAATGTGCTTTCTATTGAAGAGAGAGCGGTTGGAGATCTTTCTCTTGAACTAAATGGAAAGATTTATCTTGAAAATGGAAAGAGCATCAATCTTGAAGATCTCTTTTCTGGAAATTTTGATACATCTATTACAACTCTTTCCAGCTTACTTACTGCAGTTGTCTATTTCTTGACAAACAACGAGTTTCAAGATTTGTCCATTCATCGGATTGATTTAAACATACGTGCTTCTGAGGAGGTAAAGTTCTCTTATTTGGAAAAAGTATGGCTTGATAAGTACGATGTTGCTCCTGGTGAGCATATTAGAATAAAAGTTTATTCACGAAATTTCAGAGGGGACAGCGTCCTTCAAGAAGTAAGCATCGCGGCTCCCTTGCTTCCTTCTGGCTCTGAATTCTATTTAATCGTTGCTGATGCAGCCTCAATGCAGCAGGTAGAGTTTGGGCAGTATAAGAAACAGGCCTTTGTTCCGAGAAGTTTAAACCAGCTTATCAGGATGCTAAGCAATCTAAGGAAAAATAATCGCATTTATTTTAGAATCATAGCAGCAAAACCTGGGCTTTTCTTGAAAGGTGAAGAGATGCCCAATTTGCCTCCAACGATGAAATCTATGTTTTCTTCCGCCCGGGTAGCTACTTCTGTCCCAACAGAGTTGAATAAATCAACGCTTAGAGAATATCAACTTCCTGTTCCCTATGTATTTCAAGGAGCAGCGGTGATTCCAATAAAAATAAAATAAAACTATAGGAGAAAGGGAATGAGAAAGGCTTTGGTTTCTGTGTTGGCTGTAGCGCTCTTCTTTGTTCATGGTCTTCATGGAGTAGTTCCACAGAAATGGGAACTGAGAAAATTAGACGATTTTTTAAAGGGCCAATTTAAAGGAATATCAGTATCTTATGACGGACCACTTTCGCTTTCTCCAAAAGAAGATGATATTGAAGGTCCGGCAGAGGAATTTTACCTTTCTCTGCTTATCGCTTCAGATGGCTCACGTTATTTAGGGACTGGACATGGTGGGAAAATTTACCATATAGATAAAAGTGGAAAACAAGAGCTTTATTTCAAAGTCCCAGAGATGGATATTTACTGTCTTGCTCAGGATTCTAAAGGGAATCTATACGCTGGTACATCTCCTAATGGAAAGGTTTATAAAATTACTGCCAAAGATAAAGGGGATGTTTTTTTCAATCCACGTGAAAAATATATATGGGATTTATTATTTTTGGGAAATGGAAATTTATTGGCTGCTGTTGGTGAGAACGGAGGAATCTATCAAATTAATACTCAAGGGGAAGGAAAATTAATTCTGAAGGCACAGGAAAACCATATCCTTTGTTTGAAAAAAAGTAGAAGCGGAGATCTGATAGCTGGAAGTGGAGGCAATGGCTTGATTTACCGAATCCCTCAAAAGGGTAAACCTTCGGTCATTTTTGAGTCCCCTTATGAGGAAATAAAAAGTATTGCCTTGGACCGCGAAGGAAAAATTTATGCTGCGGCAAGCGGGACGCCAATGAAGCCAAAAAAAGAGGAAAAAGCACCTATTGCAGCAAAGTCGACTACAGAAATAACAGTAGATGTTACTCCTTATTTAGGTGTATCTAAGGCCGAAGTGACATTAGGTAAGAAACAGCCCAGCGCGCTTTATAAGATTAGTCCAGAAGGAATTGCAGAAAAGCTCTGGTCTTCTGATGAAGATTTGATTTACACACTGCTCTGGAATGAAGCAAATAAGAGCCTTTTATTTGGCACAGGAGACAAAGGGAGGATGTTTTCTGTAAACCAGGAAAGCAAAATATCACTCGTGCTTCAGAAAGATTCAGAACAGATTTATCTGCTTCTTTCTGATAATGAAAAGGTTTATGCTCTTTCCAATAACCCTTCTCAATTGAGCATTATTTCCGCTGACCAAAAATTCAGCGGCGAATACATCAGTCAGGTTTTTGATGCAAAAGTGATTTCTTCTTGGGGCGAGATTAAATGGGATTCGGAAATGCCTTCAGGAACATCAATTCAATTTCTTACGCGAAGCGGAAATTCTATTGAGCCAAATCAGACATGGAGTGATTGGTCCCCCCCATACAAGAAGAAAACTGGGGAGCATATCTTGAATCCAAAAGCAAGATATATTCAGTTTAAGGCAATATTGAAAACCCAGTCTGGCAGAGTTTCACCAGTTGTCCATAAGATTTCCCTGTTTTATCTCCAGACAAATATTGCTCCTATAATTACACAATTAAAATTACTGCCTGCAAATGAAGTTTATCTGAAGCCCCCTGATCAGGAGGAAGTCATTTGGGGGCTGGAACCAAGTGTTTCCATGCAGGCTAAAAGTGCTAACAAGACCCAGCCACTACTTTTCGCCAAAAAGATTCAAAAGAAGGGCTTCCAAACGATCCAGTGGGAAGCATCTGATGAAAACGAAGACATGCTTGTTTATTCCATATTTATAAAAGAGGAAAATGAAAAGGAATGGAGACTCATTCAGGATAAATGGACAGAAAAAATATTCGTACTCGACACTTTAACATTTCCTGATGGAGTTTACTTTGTAAAGATACAAGCTTCTGATATCCCTTCTAACCCAGCCAATCTGGAGTTAAGGGGAGAGAAAATAGGCCGTCCTCTTGTAATAGATAACTCTCTTCCTGTTATTAAAGACTTTCAAGCAACAAGGAATGGGTCTAAATTGAATTTATCTTTTGTTTGCGAAGATTCTTTTTCTGATATCAAGGAAGTTAAGTTCTTGATTAAGCCAGATGAATGGAAATCTATCTTCCCAGAGGATGGCATATGTGACTCAAAAAGAGAGAGTTTTAAAGTGACATTGACTCTGCCTGCTAAACACGACCGTCTTATTACAGTAAAAGTGATAGATACTCATGATAACATCGGGGTTTTCAGGCAGACATTTTAGTCTGCTTTTTAAATTGCTTTAGATTGTTTCTCATGAAAAGCAATATCATCTATTTTGTCTGAACACGCTCGAGGTATTTATCTTCTCTTGTATCAATACGAACGATATCTCCCTCTTTAATAAATTGCGGGACATTTATAGTGATGTTTGTTTCGAGTGTTGCTGGCTTGCTGCTTGCGGATTGGGTTGCCCCTTTTAGAAAAGGTTCTGTTTTTATAACCTTTAAATCTATTGTTATTGGAGGATTCACTCCAATAGGTTTTTTCTCGTACAGTTCTATATAGAAGACAACATTTGGAACAAGATAGTTTATACTGCTTCCAAGTATTTCAGGCGAGAGTTTTATCTGTTCATAAGTATCGATGTCCATAAACACGTATTCATTGCCCTCCTGATACAGGTATTCCATCTCAATTGTTTCCAGATAGGCCTGTTCGACCTTGTCTTTTGAGCGAAATCTGTAATCATGCACAGTCTGGTCCTTCAATTTGCGAAGCTTTGTTTGCATCAACGCCTGGCCTTTGCCTGGGGTCACGTGTGTGGCTTCGAGAACTTTGAAAAGCTCTCCATCAACTTTGATTATCATGCCCTTTCTTATCTGAGTTGCATTTATCATTTAAATCCTCCGTAAATTCTTCAATCGGAATTCTTTCTTGCTCCATCGTCAATACGGATAATCAATGGTTTTGTTCCCAATTTTTCTAATGCATCAGCCACTTCTTCGGCCTTTCCTGGAGCATAGGCGAATATACATCCACCTCCTCCAGACCCATTGATTTTTGCTCCTAATGCGCCAGCTTTAAGAGAGACTTCGATCATAGAATCAATTTTTTTGGTGGATGTCTGGATGTAGTCTCTTAGTATTTCATGTTGTTGTGAAAGAAGACGCCCGAATTTATCATGGTCGAAAGGGATTTTTTCGAAAATCTTTTCTCCCTCCATCGTTAAATCTCTTGTGAGGAGTGTTCCTTTAAGAAGCCTCCTAACGGTTGGTTCTAACCGATCGATTTCGTCCTGGACGTTCTGGGTGAGGGGATAGTAAAAGTCGAAGTCTTTAATCTGTTTTTTGACACTGGAGACACCTTTTAGCACATGATTCTTGATGTATCCAAGCATCCCTGTGGTGTCTTTTCTTTGAAGCGAGTCTGCAAGGACAAATTCTTTTAAAGGGTTCTTAAGCTTTTTATAAGTCATTTTTTCATTGAAATGAATGGCTATAACGCCTCCAAAGGCAGAGGAGTAATGGTCCATCTTTCCACCCGGTTCATTGAACTCTGCCACCTCAGATAGGAAGGCAAACTCGGCCAATCTTTCCGGCTGTTTAGCCTGCTTGTGGCGAATTGTTTCAAGTAAAAATTTCACCCATGCCACTACCATTGCAGATGAGCTTGCTGTTCCTGAATTAATGGGAATGGTTCCATGAATAGTACAGTCCCATCCATTAGGGAAATAAAATCCATTCCTCTGAAGAACATTTACCGTGCTTTTTAAATAATCCCTTTTATCGGTGTAAGCGAGCTCTTTTTCAAGGGAAAATTCTTCTTGACTTCCAATATCCGGAAGCTGAATCTTGAAACTCCTATCGCTTCTTTTTTTTCCCTGGATGAAGATTCTTAGATTGATGGCGGCAGCAATTATAGAAAGGCCAAAATAATCCTGGTGTTCTCCAAGAAGACAGATCCTGCCTGGGGCAGAAACTTTAAGTTCATTCTTTTCCATCCTTATTCTTTTATCCAAACACAGGTGATGTTGTCAACTATTTTACAATCATCGCAATAATAAGTGAGGAGTGAGGAGTGAGGAGTAAGGAGTGAGGAGTGAGGAGTAAGGAGTGAGGAGTAAGGAGTAAGGAGTAAGTAGTAAGGAGCAAGGAACAAGGAACAAGGAACAAGGAGTAAGGAGTAAGGAGTAAGTAGTAAGGAATATAATTAAAATTAACTCCTAACTCCTCACTGTTTACTCTTTTTATCGTTATTGCGAGCGACTGAAAGGAGCGCGGCAATCTCGTTAAATTGAAGTAATTCATGTTTTCTCTCTTCACTCCTAACTCCTCACTAATATAATATTTGACAATAAAGGAGAGATTGTAAAAAATAACACAGGGAA
>JACUUK010000173.1 GCA_014859315.1 Candidatus Aminicenantota bacterium | reverse complement strand
TGATATTCTATTCAGAATAGGGAGTGAAGAAGCAATGGTAGGAGTCTCAAAACTTCAGTTGGGACAGGAACCAATCATTTATAAAGGTGAAGTGTTTATCCATGAAGAAGCTTTAAAGAACCTCTTAAAGGAAAAATATGAAATTAATGTTACTGAAGGCACAATACATTTTATTACGAAAGAAGAATGAACCCCTCCCCCATTGAAAATAAAATACTTTTTTTCAGGCTTATAGTGTAAAGATCATTTCTGACCTCGGGACATTTATCTTTTTGAAGCAAGTTAAAAAGTAAAGCTAAGTCCTTCCAACCTTGAATCTTATTGGTAAAGGATTATCGCCAAACATCCTCGGTTTTGCCGCATTTATCTCCTTTAGAAAATTAGCCAAAACCATATTCTCTGCTTCAGTATCAAATGGCACTATCTCCACTGTAACCATACCCCGCCCATTAAGCTTGATATGCCCTCCATTCTTTATGATCCTTCGCAAGAAATCGAGTTGATCCCGATAGTTCTGGTAGTGATGGTCAAAAACCTCCAGGGCCATCTTTCGGACGTTACGGGCACAGACCTTCAGGGTATCCATGATTAACTTCTTGCTAAAGTTAAATGTCTTGAACTTGCCATATATGAGACATTCCAGACGATTCACTCTCTCGGGGAGTGAAGCTATCTTCTCTTCAATCTCTTCAAGTTGTCTCTTCAGTTGCTCTCTTCTGACCAAAGCCTCCTTATTCCGTTTCAGCTTCATTGCCGCAGATATGGTTCTTTCTGTTTTTTTAGTCTGTGTAAAGGTCCTTTTGCCTAACTGTTGATCAATCTTTGCTATCTCTTTCTTGATCTTGCCTTTCCTCCAACGCAAAGGTTTTAACATCGGATTTTGCATCATCTTCTCTTGACGAAAATCCGAAGGTAATAACTCATCTCCTGAAAAAATGTCTTCCCTATAATCTTCCATCATATAGCTCGTTATCTGATCAATCCCAAATTCATTCACCTCGACCTTGAAATCACACTCTTCTCTCCAGCGATAGATCAGGTGTTCTACAATTTCTTCCTTCCCACTCCCCATATCATTGGTCACTAAGGAAGAGTACATGTATTCCTTCTTTCGCTCAATTCGCCTGGTGGCCTTCCGCCGTAAGACTATCTTGCGCTGCTTGCCTTCTCCTCTCACCCCGGGCAATTCAGATATCCCTATGGTTACCTTCCGAGGTTTCTCAGGAATATTCCTCCGGAAATAGAATTCAACCTCATCAAATTTAAGAGGCTCTTTCTCATAATCTATTTTGTCAGCCTTTGTCCAAACGATGTAGTAAGCTCCTAAGCCCTTATCGAACTGGGCAAAGAGTTTCCTCTCATATCCAAAGCGGTCAAAGACAAAGGTTGGCTTCCTCCTGCCTCTGTATAGGCTCTTTACCCTCTTAACCATGACCGGCAGGTACTCCCTGAAATTATTGAAGTTGTCACGGAGCTCAAAACAGATAGGGTTGCCCCAGCGGTCATGGACAAAAGTATGTTGAATTCCTTCCATCATCCGATCATACACATGACTAAATCCCAGCAGCACCTTTTCCTTGCCCGAATAGGTCTCTAAATGATCATCCACGTAGAATGTGTCTGTACCTGAGCTGAGGTTGCTCAGGTAGTTTTGAGCCAGCTTTATCGATATCTTCTCCATATCTAATCTCTCAACGGCCTCGCTCAATTTCCTTCTCATCGTCTTTAAACTGGGGGAAGTGCCAACTCCCAGAAGCAACCCAAATTCCCGGCGGTTGATCCTCTTTACCCTCTCTATATTCACGATGTCAAATTGGACCATCTGGATGATCATTATCATAAATGTCCTTATATCATAGGCCGACTGTGAATCTTTGTATCCCTCTAAAACTCCCTCGGTCAACCTGGCCACAAAAACATTCAACAACAGCCCCCCAGCATAACGACTATAAAAACCCGCCTCTAATCTTTTCAGAAGTCTTATCCCGTTAGTGCCATTATCGATTTTGGCCGGTAGTCCCCTGGAGGACAAAAGGGGTAAGAACTTCCCCCGTGGCTCCTCAGGCTGTCGGGATAGATCCTGCTCCTCCCGCACCGGAATAGTCACTTGTCTGATCAACTCTCGACTAATTTCAACCCCAAATCTTTCCTTAACCTTTTGTTTTATCTTGGGACGGATGTTCCTTTTCCCCTTCTTCCGAAGCTGCTCATACTGCTTCCTTACAAATACTCCTATCTCCTCTGTGACCTTGCCCGGTCTCCCACGTCCATCCTCGAGCAACGAGGCGATGCCTTCCTCTCTCATACTCTTCGAATATCTGGTTACTAAACAGGGATTCGTCTCAAGGGCATCGCTTATCGCTGTCTTACGCACACCCGCATTTCCTAGAAAACCCACCAGTATCTTCTTTGCTTCCCTATCATCCGCACGGTAAGATGTAAAATGTACCATCCCGAAGTACACATCACGGAGCTCAGGATCATTCTTGTTTGTCACAGTGGCTATGATTTCATTACCACGCTGTGTTCCTAAAATTCCCTGCATACCCATGAGATATTCTCCTGATCTCTTTTCAATTTTTCCCTATGAGAATACCACATGGAAGGCAATATGTCAATCATTTTCTTTACTTATTTTCTTGCCTCTTGAGTCTTTAAAATTGGCTATTGTCCCGAGGTCAGAAAAAAGTTTTGCTGGAAAGAAAATTTTTTTATTCCTGGTGTTTATTCCTTAGACCTGGCTTGCCACCCACAACGGATGAAAATATTTATTTTCAAGTTATAGGTTTGGAGTGTCAAGCTTT
>JACUUK010000033.1 GCA_014859315.1 Candidatus Aminicenantota bacterium | reverse complement strand
CCTACAACAGAAGAAAATGAGTTTAAAGAAACGTATCTTTCTCGAGTAGATGAGGCTAATCGGCTGTTCTCTTCCGGAAAGCCGGGGTGGTTAACAGATAGAGGAGAAATATTTATCCTCTTCGGGCCCCCGACTCACATGGATAAATATCCCATGGGTTTTGGGCCCGGTTCTCGTCCTACAGAAATCTGGTATTATGGAAATTTTCCTATTTTCTTTATCGATCATCATGGGACCGGAGATTATACTCGGGTAGAAGACGATGTCATTCACCTCCACGAGGTCAACAAAGCTTTAGAGGTAGCAAGGATGAGTCTGAATTATGATGTTGCATTTTTTGATTTCTCTATAAAATTTAAAATAGATAATGAAAAACAATCGATTATTATCGGAATTCCCTACAAAAATTTATGGCTCGAAAGCACTTCTGAAGGAGGAGAGACAGTCCTTAACTTATTCTTAGAAATTAAAGATAGCAATGATCAAGTTATTTGGAATTTTAAGAAAGATTTTCATATTAAATTATCCGATAAAGAGCTTGAGGAGAAAAAGAATAAGATCTTCACTGTAAGAATCCCAGTCGAACTCAAACAAGGAAAATATTTCATGAACACAGTTTTAATCAATAAAACAGGAGACAAGGAAAGCAAAAAAGCATTGGAAATTGAAATTTAGCCAATATCTGAAAAAATTTCATAAGAGGAGACATTCAGTGAAATTTAAAAAAACAGCAATCATTCTCTCAATCCTTTCAGTAATGTTCAGCTTTTTTTCTCTCTCAGGAATAGCTGAGCAAAAAAATAAGAAAAAAGAAAAAGAAGAAAAAATTTACATTCCAAATGAAGTCAAAAGCTTGATAGAAGAAGGGCTGGCTGCACGTCAATCTCACCTTGATATCCCATTCGAGATAGTTCGGTTTTTGTACTTACCTGCACAACAGAATGTTCATGCTGTTTTCATGTTGAAAATAAAAAATGCTGATTTGGATTTTAAGCCTTTAATACCAAACGCTATCGAGGAAAAAACGAAAAATGAAAAATCTGCTGAACTTCAAAAAAATAAGGAATCTCAATTAGAATCTTCCCAGCCTATTCAAGCAGATTTTAAATTTTTTGCTCAAATCTACGAAAAAAAGGAGGGAAAGGTTGGAACGGTAGTAAGAGAAAGTTATGCGCCAGCCTCTTTTAGAGAAGAATCTTCGTCTTTTAAACCAGAAGAGGAAAATATCTATTCCATTGGCATGCCCTTCCCACCTGGAGATTATCTTCTTGCTCTGGCAATAACCTCTCCTGACTTGAGTAAAATCGGACTTCAATACTTCGAGTTTTCCTTGCCCGATTCTCTTTCATTCCAGGATAAGCTCGGCATGACCCCCGTTTTTTTTATTGAGTCTCTAAAGCAGCATGAACAACCCGAAATACTCACTCAGGTTCATAAGAATTCTTTCGTTTTTTCAACTCTTGAAATTTTCCCTAAAATGCAAAATATATTTTCTCCTGGCGAACCTCTTGATATCTTTTATTATATTTACGGCTGTAAGCCTGATCCTGAAACAAATCAGTACAATATCGAAATACAATATCAAGTGAAAAAAGGAGAGGAAAGCATTGTTAAATTCAAAGAAAAATCTTTCAGTTTTCCTTTAATCAGCCACCCTCTTCCTGTCTTAAAATCAGATAATCAACCCCCCGAACCAAGCCTGTATGTCTTGGAGATATCCATAAACGATAAAATTTCAGGTCATTCCTTCACTGAAAACATTGAATTCGAAATAAGATAAGCCTAATTTTTTTCTATAAAAGCCATAAAAAATAATATCAGAAAGGATGGAAAAAATGAGGAAACAAAGATTAAAAATCATTATCCTCTGTCTGTTATTTTTAGGTTTAATTAGCTTAGCCTCAGCCCAAGAGGGACGGGGGCAGGGTAGAATTTTTGGTAGCGTCACAGACGAAAATGGCAACCCAATAAAAGGGGCAGAGATTGTATGTCAGAGTTTAGAATTCAACCTTACCCTTAAAACGTCCTCTAATAAAAAAGGCAATTGGGCCATCGCAGGCCTTGGTTCAGGAATATTCCGAATCAGTGCATCCAAACCTGGTTATCTTCCCTCTGAAACTCAGATGAAAATCAGCCACTTCCGAAACCCTCCTGTTGATTTTGTTCTAAAATCTATTGAATCCTCTGATGTTCAAGCAATGGAAGGAGGGGAAGCCTCCAAGGAATTGTTTCGAGAAGCAACGATTCTTTTTAGTCAGGAAAAATACGCCGAAGCTCTTCAATTATTTCGAAGTTTCCTGGAAGAAAACCCTACACTTTTTCAAGTTAGAATCAACATCGGAAACTGCTACAGGGAAATGGGAGAATATGAAAATGCCCTTACTGAATATCAGGCAGTCCTCGATGAATTGAAAGAAAAGAATCCTGACCTTCAAGGAAATAAAGATGCTGCTATTGCCCTGAGCAATATGGGAGAAACCTATATTTTAATGAATGACATAGAAAAAGCTCACCTTTTTTTAAGGGAAGCCCTTGAAATTTTTCCCAAGGATCATGCTTTAGCCTATAATATTGCTGAAATTTATTTTGATAACGGAAAAATTGACCAGGCAATAGAGTACTATGAATTAGCCATCCAGATAAAACCTGACTGGCCTCTGGCTTATTTAAAAAAGGGTTATGCCTATTTGAATAAAGCTGAATTTGTGGAGGCAATATCTTCTTTCAATAAATTTTTGGAATTAGCCCCTGAAGATGAGGAAGCTGAAAAAATAAGAAATCTTATTACCCAATTGGAGAAAATAAAGAAAAATTAAAACCCTTTAATAAAAAAAAGGAAGGCCTCAAGGCCTTCCCTTTTTTCTTTCTACTAAAGCTATCTGTGTTTACCACATGATTCGGATTCCGAACCTGACGATTCTCGGGTCTAAAATCCCATCTACTTCTTCAAATGTGAAAGCTGTACTGCTCGAAATTGTCTCTACAGAAGTTGCTGTGTTCAAGTTGGGTACGTTGAAGACATCAGCGATTAAACCCAGTCTGAACATATCCTTGATCTTGAACTGCTTTTCCACTCTCAGATCCCACTGATGGAGCCAGGGAAGTCCTCTTGAGCCTCTTTCTTCAGAAAGGATAGAGACATTGCCCTGGTTTAAATCTAATCCTAAGTCATTGCTGCGAATCACTCGGGTGTAGCGACGGCCTGCAAGAGCACGGTAGTAGGTGCTGATAAGAATTCCAAAAGGCGCCCTGAATGTTCCCTGCACTTTAAATTGATGTCTTCTCTCAAGAGGGAAACGACCCTCAGCATTGATGTGCGCATTGGGATTGTCAAAATAAGATTGTCCTGACCAGCTGTCATCAAAATCAGTTCCGATAAGACCAGTGGATTTAGCGTAGACATAAGAAACCATTGCCTGCCAGTTGTGAGAAAACCTCTTGTTCAAAACAACCTCAAATCCTGTATAGTCTCTTTTTGCCGGTTCTGGGTTAGTGACAAAAAAGTTCTGCTCTACCAAATCTTTGCTCCTTTCATAAAAAGTGACAGTTTTACCGTCATAAGGATCAACAGTTGTCACAGGGGTGTAATAGCTCCAATTGAATTTGCCATCTTTGATGGCTTCAATATCTAAGGCCTGCATGGATACGTCTTCCATAAGGGCTCTATCCCACTTCTTGATAAAACTCAAACTAAAAGAAAGGTCAGGAATGACTTCTCTCTGAATTCCAACAATAACCTCATCCAGATAGGGAGATTTAATATCCGGATCCATTTGCGCTCCTGCAGTTGCAGAGAAGCTATACATCCTTCCCAGAGACCAGTCAGAATTGAGGTAATAGTTTCTTTGAACGTAACTGTTAGGATTGACTGTTACAAACCACTGTAAGATATTGGCGATATAGAATCTGCCGTAGCTTGCCCTGAGGACGGTTCTGCCATCACCTGTTAAATCATAGCTAACACCTAATCTTGGGGACAGTGTGTTCCAGATGAGGGGTTTGAATTTTTCGAGAACCCGGGAAGGTTCATAGGACCTGTCTTCTCCCTGTTTGGGAATTACGCCTTCCTGACGGTCGAACCTCAAGCCTATATTAAACGTAAGCCTGTCAGTTGGATTCCATCTGTCCTGAAAAAAGAAGCCGTAGACATACTTCTGGTCGTGTCTCTTGAAATCTTCGTAGTCATACACTCTGTAAGGTACGCCTTCATATCGAGTATAGACAAAAGGACCGGCTCCATTTGGCAATCTGTTGTGGATTCTTTCTCTTGTATCCCATGAGAATTCGAACTCAAAACCAGCCTTAAATTCATGACGGCCGTAGAAATCATCGATGAAATAAGTGGCGTCGGTCAGGACCTGGTAACGGTATCTTTTGTAAAGATCGTCATAACCATAGCTTCCTGAATATAGCCTTGTTGCGTAGTCATAAAATCTCGGCTGGTCATTCTTTTTCATCAAATCAAAATCAAAGAGGACAGCAGCACCTTTGACCGTGTAGATCAGATTATTTGAGATCATCCAGGAATAAGTAAGATTGAAGGTATTTGCCCGGGAATACTGTTTCCAGGTTGTATCTTCGTTTTGAGTCTTGGAAGCTCCTCTGTGGTTTCTCTTGAAGGGAGACCAGTTCCAGCTTCCCACCACCTTCATTGCGGGATTGATCTGCCAGGAAACCTTGGCGAACGGGTACATCCATTTTCTATCATAAGGGGTGTGTTGGTCTTTATCATAAGGATAGCCTTCGACAAATGTCTCCTGATATCTGTAGGTGTAATTTCCGAAAAACCAAAGCTTATCCTTGACTATCGGACCACCCAATTGAAATGAGGTATCTACTTCATAGTTAAAACCTACAAACTGGCCTTCAAATGGAGTATCTTTTGTATTGTCAGACTGAAGATCTTTATGTCTGTAATAAAAATTAGCTTCACCAGTTATCTTGTTCCCTCCGGATTTGGTGATGACATTGAGCATTCCGCCTCTCACACTTCCAAACTCTGCCGCATGGCCTCCGGTTTGAACCTGGTACTCTTCTGCAATCTCAAAACCTATACCAACAAAAGGAGTCCCTGTCACAGGGTCAGTGATATTGACTCCATCCATATTGTAAGCATTGTCTCTTTCAGATGATCCGTGAGTGGTATCCCCTGTTACACCAGGAGCCATGTTAAACATTGTTCCTAAATCTCTTGTAGCAGGAATGTTCCTCAAGAATTCAAGGCCTAAATTGACCCCTAAGGAAGTCTTTTGCTTATCCACAGTAGGAGATTCTCCGACAACTGTGATAGATTCCATAATCGTAGTGGGCTCCATGGTTATGGTGAGTGCGGTCGTTGTACCCATGCTTATTCGTATTCCTTCTCGAATAATTGTCTTGAAACCTTGTAATTCAAATACCACCTTATAGATTCCCGTTGAAAGGTTCGGAAGTCTGAAAAAGCCTTTTTCATCAGTCACGGCTGAAACCTCAGGAAGCATAAGGGAAGGTGAGGTTGCTGTTATGGTTACTCCAGGAAGAGGTGTACCTTCATTATCTACAACTGTTCCACTAAGAACACCAGTCTGGGTAGTTCTTTGAGCTAATCCAAGAGATGATAAGCTGATAATAAGAGTTAATATCAATAAAATTCTTGATGTTTTTTTACTCATATTATTTCTTTCTCCTGATTTCGTTGTTCCATTTTTTAATTAATTTTTTCCCTTGCCCAGTCTTAAAGATATTATCATTAAGACTACAATTTCCCTCATTTTTTTTTATTTTGATTTTGGTTCTCACCTCCTTTTTCATAAAAAAAACAAATGTGTGAATTCATCATTTTTTCAGTTATAAATTATTCGTCTTCTTTTTCCCAATTTGTATTTCTTTTTATGATTCTCATTTTTTTATAATGCAAAATATGTGCCAAATTTAATATTAAATATCGATGGCCTATTTCATTGTAATTAAACAAATTAGAAAAAGTAAAAAATTGTACGTTGCTTTCTAAATCCAATAATTTGGATTAATATTTATTATTTTGGATTATTTGGATTAGATGAAATTGATTTTGATTTCAACTTTAATAAAACCCATACCATTTTTCTGTCCGGCCATCTAATTAAACATCTTGAATTTCTTAATACCCTTAATGTACAGCTTAAACTTGAGTATCGAGGTTAGAGCGAAGAATAGACATATGAAAAACAGAACATTAATTAATTTCTTACTTCCTTCAATCCCATTATATCCTCTGCTTTTCGAGAACTGATTTTTTTTCCAATGCTTTAACCCAGATTTGCCGGACAAAGATGATAACTTTTTTACTTGAAGATTTAAGGTAGGTATATTAAAATAAAACAACAAAGATGAAAAATAAATTAATAATACTACTATTTTTTTCTTTTGCACTTATTCTTTTTGCCGAAAGTAAAAAATCAACTAATGAGCTTCCTGAGAGGTATGGAAAATGGTTTAAAGAGGAGGTTGTCTATATAATCACTCCCAAAGAAAAAGAGGTTTTTTTTAAGCTTGAATCAGACAGGGAACGGGATATTTTTATCGAAGCCTTCTGGAAGCAGCGAGATCCTACTCCTGGAACTCCTGAAAATGAATTTAAAAAGGAGCACTACCGCCGTATTAATTATGCCAATCAAATGTTTGGCCGGGCCATTGCAACCCCTGGTTGGAAAACAGACAGAGGTCGCATTTATATCATTTTGGGTCCTCCTATGAATGTTCAAAGGTTTACATCCTACACAAAAATCTACCCAACTGAAGTATGGTCCTATCACCAAGCTCCCCGGGGAGGCCTGCCTCCTGCTTTTCATATTGTTTTTTTTGACAAGAAAGGACTTGGAGAATATGTTCTTTATTCACCTATGAATGATGGTCCGCAGAGTTTGTTGATTGGATATCAATCACATCCCCATGATTACTTTGGGGCTTACCAAAAGCTCTATGATGTTAATACTTTTTTAGCCCAGATTTCTATATCTCTGATTCCTGGAGAGGCTGTAAATCCTGGACAGCCAACAATGGCTTCTGATTTGCTCGTCCAAAAGATAAACAAAGTGCCCCAAAAGGAAGTTAAAGATATATATGCAGATAATTTTCTGAAATATAAAGATATAATCGAGGTTGAATACACAGCTAATTATATCGGAAATGAAAATCTTGTTCAAATCATCACAGATCATTCCGGAACAACTTTTGTTAACTATTTCATTGAATTAGAAAAACTTTCTCTCAACCTATATCAAGATACATATTACACAGATATAAAAGTTAATGGAGTTCTAACAACTCTTTCAGACCAGATAATTTATCAATTTGAAAAGATTTATTCTGTTAAACTTAATCAGGAACAATTTGAAATTTTGAGGAACAGCTCTTTTGCTATTTACGATATGTTTCCTCTCATTCCAGGAACCTACAAATTCTCTCTACTATTGAAAAACACAGTCTCAAAAGAATTCACTTCCTTTGAGAAAGATATTTATATCTCTGAAAATAAAGAACAACTGCTAATGACACCTCCATTATTGGCTTATGGCCTTAAACAAAGCAGTCTTTCTTCCTCATCCCTCATTCCTTTTCAAACTAATGAGGGGCAACTTCTTTGTTCTCCAAGAAATATATTTTTAAAAAACGATACTTTATATGTATTTTTTCAGATTCGCGGTTTAAATGACAATCTCAAGGATAAAGCAAAAATAAATTTCACTTTTTTCCGAGGAGAAGAAGAGTTCTTTACTGTATCAAAAAAATTAACTGAATATTCTGAAACTGGAGAAAATATCCTGGCTGGCTTTTCTCTTAAAGACTTCCCGTCCTCTGATTTCAAGCTTGTTATATCTCTCTCTGACCCGAATAATCAGCAAATCCTGACCTGGAGCAAATATTTCTCTGTTTCTCCAACAATGCAAATCGCCCGGCCTCAAATTTTTTCCAAGGTAATCTCTTCAGTTAAAGGAGCATTGGTTCATTATATAAAAGGAATACAGTATTTAAACAAAGGAGATGTGATAGAAGGGAGTGAATTATTGGAGAAAGCCTTTCACCAAAACCCTAGGATAATTGATTTTGCCCTTGGTTTAAGCCGGGCTAATCTGTTACTAAAGCACTTTGAAAAAATAGAACCCATTCTTCTGCCATTTCTTGATAACTCCAATCCTAACTACGAAGTTTTAAATTATTTATCTGAAGCCAAGAAAAACTTAAGCCAATATGAAGAAGCTATAAAATTTTATAAAGATATCATATCTCATTTTGGATTGCGCCTGGATACTTTGAATTCTTTGGGCTATTGTTATTACAGATTGGGGGATTATTCAGAAGCTCGAACGGCCTGGAAAAAATCACTTGAAATAAACCCAAATCAACGAGAAATAAAAAAATTGCTTGATTCCATAAAGAATTAAGCACGAAAGGATCTGATTCATGAGAAGCAAAAATCTTATATTGCTTCTTTTAATCTTTATGTTTGCCTTAATCTCCTGCCGCCTTTATAAGCTTGAGAGAAGGTTGGATAATGAGGATAAAGAATTCTTGTCTAACGTGCGCTATATTATTTCCAAGGGAGAAAAGAAAATATATTTGGAAATTCCAAAAGAAGATAGAGAGAATTTTAAAAAGGAATTCTGGAAACGGCGAGATACAGAACCGGATACAGAAGAAAATGAATTCAAAACGTTGTATTTCGAGAGAATTAAAGAAGCCAACCGGCTTTTTACTTCAGGCAAAGAAGGCTGGCTTACTGACAGAGGAAGAATATACATCTTACTTGGCCCACCAATAAATAAATCTTTTTATCCTTTTGGTGATTCTACTGTTCCTTATTCCAGGCCCCAAGAAATATGGCATTACCCGGATTTTCTGGTTCTTTTTGTTGATTACCATGGAACAGGTGATTATCAATACTCTTATTTAAGTTTAAGCCACCAAACATGGGTTAATGAAGCTCTCTTGGAAGCAAAAAAACCATATCTACAGAAAGAAGAGATATTTGACTACAGCGTAAAAATAAAGAGAACAGACGATAAATTTTTTTTAGTTATTGAGTTAAACAAACAACATCTATGGATGAAAAAAAAAGAGGAAGATTTGGTGACAACCCTGGAAATCGAGATAGAAATATTTGATATGTCTCGCCAAGAATTGTGGAAACACAGGGAGAATTATCAAATAACAAGTCCTGCAAATGTATTGAATCAGGTAACATCGAGTAAAGAAACCATAGAGATTGAACTTGATTTGCCTCCAGGAACATATATTCTCAACTCTAAAATAAAAAACCTTACTGATAACCAAAAAAGAAATAAGAGCAAAACTATAAAAATAGAGTAAAAGGAGGTTGACCTTATGAAAGCCCAAAAAGTGATAAAAATATTGCTTTTATTGATATTTATATTTTCTTTACCTTTAATGAGCGCAATTAGAGGAAGAATAAGAATTTTAGTAACAAACTCTAAATGGGAACCCATACCCGGAGTAAAAATAACACTTATTAGCACAAAAACAGCCACAGTTAAACACACTATTTTTACAAACAAAAGGGGCATTGCTACCCATGGTTCTCTCGAAAACCATGTTTTTGAATTCACCTTTGAGAAAGAGGGATACCAGCTACAGAAAAAAATGATTAAAATACCAGCAGGACTCTTAAAAAAGGAAGACGTAATGCTACTTACCATAGAAGAAGCCATAAAAAAAATTGAAGAGAAGGACCCCTATGCTCAGGCTATTAACAAATATAATCAGGCAATTGTCTTTCTAAAAAAAGAAGAAAATGAAAAAGCCTTGCCTTTGCTTAAAGAATCAATTTCTTTAGATGATACACTTTTTCAGTCTCACTATGAACTTGGAAAAATATATTATCTCCAGGAAAAATATCAAGAAGCTATCAGTTGTCTTGAAGAAGTAATTTTGCTGAATAAGGAATATGCACCTGCCTACAGGTTGATGGCTGCAGTTTATGAAAAGATGGGCAAAAAAGATGAGTCAGAAAAATATACGAAATTAGCTCAGGAAATAGCCGGGGCAAGCGGAATCGATAAATATAACGAAGCCGTTAAATATTTGAATGATGGGAACATTGATTCAGCTATCCCTCTTTTCGAAGAAGCCATTAAACTCGACCCTAAATTGGCTGATGCTTACTACCAATTAGGCATGGCTTATGTGAATAAAGGAGAAAACGAGAAGGCCATCTCAAAGCTTGAAAAATACCTGGAACTTGAACCAGAAGGGAAAAACACAAATACAGCCAAATCCATTCTTAAATTTCTCAAGCAGCAGAAATAGAGAAATTATTTTTTCTTTTCCTCCTTAGGATACATGCTTTCCAATTTTTCCAGAATATCCTTTATCTGCTGGATATTGGGAGCATTTGGATATAACTCTACAAACTTTCTGTAATTCTTTATGGCGTTTTCCCCGTCTCTTATGATCACGTATGAATTGGCCAATAATATGTAAGCATTAGGGTTAATTTTACTGTCACGCTCAATAGCAGCGGAAAGATGAGGGATAGCTTCTTTAGCCTGTTTCAAATTGAAATAGTTCATTCCAACCAGGTAATGAGCCTGAGTTATTTCTTTGCTCTCCTCTTCCTCTGAACCCTCAAGGTATTTTATCAGATAGAGATTGGAGCGGGAGTACTTTTTCTGCACATGAAGGGTTTCACCAAGAGCAAAAAGAGCCAGTTTATAATTTTCCTGGTTTTGGATGGCTTTTACAAAATGTTTCACTGCCTCGTCATCATTCCCTTTTTGCCTTAATAAAATCCCTATGTTATAGTGAATTTCTGCAAACTCCGGCTCAATTTCAATCGCCTTTTGAAAATGTTTGATGGCTTCATCCATGTTTTTGTTTTGAACGGCTTTTTTTGCCTCAGCAATTTCCTCCAACGCTTTTTTTGATATTGGCTGGATTGACGGTTTACGGGCTCTCAGGATAATATCAGCTTCAAATTCTTTTGCCCCAGTTTTGTGTATTACTACCGGAACTTTTGTCTGAAAATAGTCTTTGGCATGTCTTACTTCAAGAAAGTAGGCCCCTGGATTAGGGACTCCGGTTATGCGGAAAAAACCTTCTTTGTCTGATTCGGCCCAGGCAAAGTAATTTGTGCCTATAGTTTGGATAAGATAGGGCCAGACTTCGGGAGAAAAGTCAGCTGTGCCTACTATCTCAGGTTTTTTTTGTTGGTCGTTATAGGCTAACCTGATTTCAACCTTAATCCCGGCTAAAGCCTGTTGGTTTTCATTATAGACATGGCCAACAATAGTAATTTTATCAAAGTCAAGATATCTGGGAGGCGCCTGTTCCTGGGCCTTAAGATTGAGGTTCAAACCCCAGACAAAGGGAAAAAGCATCAGACACCATACAAATAATTTTTTCTTCATCTTTCTATCTCCTTCTATCACATGGAATTTCAAGCTTTAAGAGTATAGCATATTTTAGGCAAAAAAAAGAAGGGCAGCTAAAAAAAGCTGCCCTTCTTACAATCAGTACAAGCTGAACTTTAGCTTAGAACTCGATTTTTACTCCTACAAAGAAAGACATTGGCGGGAACCACTGGGTGAAATTTCCATAATTAAGATTAGGTGTTACCATGGTGTAATCAGCGCCATATCTATTTTCTATTAAGCGAATTTGGCCAATGCTATTGCTTCTTGAGACTTCAATCTGCTGGTTAAGAACATTGAAAATATCTGCGTAGGCAGAAATTGAAAATCTGTTCATAAAGGTGATTTTCTTTTCTACTCGGAAGTCCAGTCTCCAGGTAGCTGGATAGCGAGAACTGCCCTGCGGTTCAAGTCTGTAGGTGCGATACATGCCATCGTGCCAATCGTAACAAGAGGCTGTTTCTGTATAAGGAGTGCCACTGAACCAATAGAAGCTCATTCCAATGTTGAATCCGAAAGGAAGGAAGTAATTGCCGTTGAATTTAACCATGTGCCTGATATCATTGCCTAAATATCCAAATGCGTTGTAATCCTGCATTTCACTGTCGCCCCAAGCTCCATCAGCATCACTGGCCTCGTATCCTTTTAACTTGGACCAGTTGTAAGAAGCAAGAAACTGGAATTTGTCATCACCGAGGTTCTTTTTGATGGTCAGGATAAACACATCATACTTTTTGTAGGTATTACCCCAATCAGGAAATTCAGCATTATCAAAATGCCAGATTCCGTCTAAATCAGCATTGTTGTATGGAGCAACATCATAACCATAATCATAGTCTTCAATCCTGTCTTTCCAGGCGCGATGCATGTAATCAACGCCTATGGCAATAGTATTTGTGAGCATGTGCTCATAGCCAATTCCAAATTCATCCATGAATGAAGGTTTGATGTCAGGATTAGAGGTGCAGGTTGAAGCAGTGCCTGTGGTGTAGGTTCTGTAGAGAGTCCAGGTAGGTAATCCGTAATATTCGCCCCTATAATAATTATAGGAATAGCTGAATATATCAGGCTGATTGTTTTGAACTAACCAGTCTCCATAAATGTCGAAATATCTTCCCCAGCTAACATGTATTTTGTTACCTTTAAGATTGTAGGCAATACCGATACGGGGCGCCAGCATGTCGCCAAGTCCCCAGTCAATGATATCTTCTTTGGCATGATTTTTCCACTTTCCCATCTCAGCTCGAAGACCAAGGTTTAAGGTCAGGTTAGGCACAACTTCCCATTTGTCCTGGATAAAGAAAGTCCATACTCTGTTATAATTTCTTTTCGTAAATTCATCTTTGGGTCTATCTGGATAAACATACCTGTACATTGGTGTAGCAGCCGTATCATAATGGAGTCTGATGAATTCATTTCCAGGATAACCCTCTGAATATCTACTCAGCCTGATATCGAGCATCTCTACTCCAATTTTGAGGTCATGAAGGCCAAAACCGGTCTCAGCAAAGTGACTCAGGTTTACCTGGACTGTGTCGCTAAAGCGTTCTGTGAAATAATTATCGTAAGAAGCACCGTAATAAACTCCTCCCCTGTAGTAGGTTGTACCAATGACTTTAGGTTCATTGTTGAGCTCATTTCTCTTTATACTGTAGCGTAGGGTCATGTAAGTATTGGCCCCGAAAATGGATGTCCACTCAGAATTTACATTCCAGCCGCCCTGGAATCTGACCGCATCTATTTCAGAAGGGAAATTATTGTAGCCAAGATAGCCGCGGAGATCCGGGATTTCTATTGGGTCTTCCATCCACTGAGCCATGACTGTATGGTTGGGATGTAACTTGAAGGTGAGCTTTGCTGAAGCATAGTGGCCTTGATAGTATGCTTTTCCTGGAGTAGGCGTTAAATCAGTAATCCAGTCATTGAAATCATTATACACAGCCGAAGGTTTCCACTTGTTTCTTCTTTCCCAGGAGATAAAGAACCATAACCTGTCTTTGAGAATTGGACCACCAAGGTTAAATCCTGGTCTTGTCTCGGTAAGATAACGGGTGGCATCTGAAAAGTAATATCTGTTTCCTATTGCTTCTGCATTCCACTCTACGTCAGTAAGATGAACTCTGCCCATCCCGTGAAAAGAATTGCTTCCTGATTTGGTAACGATATTGATAACAGCTCCTGTTCCTCGACCGTACTCTGCTGAGGCACCTGAAATAACCACCTGCATTTCATCGAAATTATCGAAGTTCATAGCTGTTGACCAGGTCTTGGTCATAGGATCAGTTGAATCCATGCCATCGAACAAGTAAATATTATCACTACCAGAAGCACCAAACATAAAGGGATTGTTGGCATCAATGGCTCCAGGCATCATGGCCATGATCGCCTGGTACTGGCGGTCATTGGCCAATGTTTCAATTACCTCTTTGGAAATATTTACCTGGCTTGTACTTGATTTGGTATCAACAACTGGGGAAAGAGCCGTAACTGTAATTTCTTCTTCTATGGTGGTTGGTTCCATGACGATTGTAATACTGGTCGTTTTTGCTAGCTCAACTGCAATCTTCTTGGTTATGACTTTTTTAAATCCGGGCAGATCGAAAGTGGCTTCATAATCTTTGCCTACAGGAAGCAATGGAATCCTAAAATATCCTCTCTCGTTAGTTACAGCGGTTTTTGTTCCCTGCAGAGCTTCTCCTGTTAGGATAACGCTAACACCAGGAAGGGGCACTCCCTCTGCATCTGAAACATTTCCTTCCATTGTTCCGTATTTTTCAATAGCTGAACTCAGTGAAAAACAAAGGAAAACAGCCATAACTAACATCAGAATTTTTTTTAAACTCACTTGTTTTTCTCCTTTTTTATTGATTCTCCCAAAAACCTATGCCCTGACTTTTTAGTATTTATCAGGACATCCCCAAAGTGCTTAATGATTCTCTTCCTTTTTAATTATCACCTCCCTCCTTAAGTATGAACGTATTAAATTAAATACAATTAAGTATTATGCAAAATATGTGCCAATTTTAATATTAAATATCGATGGCCTATCTCATTGTAATTAAACAAATTAGAAAAAGTAAAAAATTGTACGTTGCTTTCTAAATCCAATAATTTGGATTAATATTTATTATTTTGGATTATTTGGATTAGATGAAATTGATTTTGATTTCAACTTTAATAAAACCCATACCATTTTTCTGTCCGGCCATCTAATTAAACATCTTGAATTTCTTAATACCCTTAATGTACAGCTTAAACTTGAGTAAAGTCATTAAAATAGAAAT
Organism: Candidatus Aminicenantota bacterium; assembly: GCA_014859315.1. Taxonomy (GTDB): domain Bacteria; phylum Acidobacteriota; class Aminicenantia; order Aminicenantales; family Aminicenantaceae; genus Kmv29. Next base: position 2,582 of record JACUUK010000033.1, on the reverse strand, counting down.
ACCGTAAATAATACTCTTCCAGAGTCCGATCTGGGAGGCTTCCTCAAAATAACGTGTCTGAATAGGAATCTCTTTTATCCTCATTTTATGGATAACACCCTGGGCTATGATTTCAGAATCAAAAACAAAATCATCAGAATTCACTTGGAAGTTTACAGTCTGTAAATATCTGCGGGAATAAGCACGTAAACCTGAATGATATTCTGTTAAATACATATAGAACACAGCATTTTCTATGGCTGTAAGAAAAATATTTGCCAGATACTTCCATTTGGGCATTCCTCCTTCTAATGGACGGCCTCCTAACATTCTCGAGCCAAAGACAGCATCACATTCTTCATTGAGCAGTGGGGTGATGAGTTGAGGGATTTCTTTTGGGTCATACTGATGATCAGGATGAATCATAACAATAATATCTGCCTCCCGCTTAAGGGCTTCGGTATAACATGTTTTCTGATTGGCCCCATATCCCAGGTTTTTTTCATGAACAAGCACGTGAAGTCCCAACCTTTTTCCCACCTCAACCGTATTGTCCTGGCTGCAATCATCCGTTAAAATAATTTCATCCACAAGCTCCTTCGGTATGTCATTAAGAGTTCTTTCTAAAGTCTTTTCAGCATTATAGGCGGGCATTACAACAATTACTTTTTTCTTAGGTTTCTTCATGTGTTTCTTGTGTTTATCCTTATATCATAATTCTTTGATTGGATGAAACTAAAATATGAGGTTCCTCTTTAATTTGTATGGGCAAAAGCATGTATCGAGGCATCAAAAGAAAATATTCTGGGAGAGCTTGAAAAACCTGCGGAAGATAACCTCTTTATTTTTATCTTTTCAGAGAGTTTTTTAGTCTTGCAAGGTCTAAACAATTAATGATATCTTTTTTTTCAAGCCAGGCCCGCCGTGCAATGCCAACTCCAAATCGCATCATCTTAAGCCCGTTTGCATTATGGGCATCAGTTCCCAGACTTATTCTCACTCCTTTGTCCTTGGCTTTTCTCAAATAAAATTCATTCAAATCAAGCCGATCATAATAGGAATTTAGCTCCAGAGCAACTTCCCACTTCTGGGCCCCTTCAATAATCCTTTCCAGGTCAACATCATAGCCTTCTCGCCTGGAAATTAGCCTCCCGGATGGATGTGCAATAATATTGACAAATGGGTTTTCCATTGCTCTAAGCATTCTCTCTGTAACGTTTTTCTTGAATCCAGTATGGATAGCGGCCACAACAATATCCAGTTGCTTTAATATTTCATCAGGAAAATCCAGTCGGCCGTCATAGAGAATATCCACTTCAGTTCCTTTAAGAAGTCTTATTCCTTTGAGCTTCTTGTTGAGTTCATCAATTTCTTCTATCTGCTTCTCGATGCGGTCAGGTGTTAACCCGTTTGCATACTTAACAGACTGGGAATGGTCACAGACAGCTATATATTCATACCCTAAGTTCTTTACTGCTTCGGCAAACTCACTTAGGGAGAGAGTGCCGTCACTGTAAATCGAATGCACATGAAGATCACCTCTTATATCTGGAAGTCCAATGATTTTTGGAAGCTCATTTTTTGCTGCCAGCTCAACCTCTCCTCTGTCTTCCCGTAGCTCCGGCGGAATGAAGGAAAGGTTCAGCGTCCGGTAGACTTCTTCTTCGTTTTCTCCGGATATTTTTTTATCACCTCTAAAAACTCCATATTCGGAAATTTTTAACCCCTTTTCCTTTGCCAGGGAACGGAGTTTGATGTTATGACTTTTTGAACCAGTAAAATATTGAAGTGCAGCACCATATTGTGATTCATCCACTATTCTTAAATCAACCTGGCGTTCGCCTGTGCCAGTATTAATCATGACAGAACCCTTTGTCTTTCCTGCTGCAAGTACGCGTGTTACACCTGGAAAATGCGTAAAATAGTCAATGATCTCAGCACCATTTTTGCCAGTGGCAAGAATATCAATATCCCCCACCGTTTCTCTCTTACGGCGGAGAGAGCCAGCTTCGGAAATCCGTCCGATATAAGGCGCCTTTTTTAAATATTCGATGACTTCTTCCACGATGCTTACAGCTTCATAGATTGGGATTCGTTCCTGCGCTTGTTCATAAATCTCGACGCCTTTTTTGATGTTCTCGACTTTCTTTTCTCCCATACCAAAAAGTTTTGCAAGAGAACCGTCTGCAACTATTCTCTTAAGGTCATCAAGATTCTTCATCCCAAGCTCTTTAAAAGCAAGATGGATAGTCTTAGCGCCCAGGTTCTGAATGTTCAAAAGTTCAATAAGGCCTTCAGGAACACCTTGAAGTGCCTCATCAATCTTCTTCATATGGCCGGTCAAAAGGTATTCCTCGATTTTCTTGGCGATCCCGCTCCCGATTCCTGGAATCTCCTGAAGTTTCTTTTCTCTAAACAACACTTCGACATCCTCTGACAAATCTTCAAGAGCGCGTGCAGCTTTCCTGTATGCAACTACTTTGAATCCAGTTTCCCCCTTTATCTCCAGGGCATCGGCAATCCTTGAAAAAATAGCAGCTAATTCTTTATTTTTCATCGGTGGATGTTACCATTATAGTAATTCAACTTTATTTGCAATGCAA
>JACUUK010000172.1 GCA_014859315.1 Candidatus Aminicenantota bacterium | reverse complement strand
AAGGGGTGATTTTATGAGGTGAACAAGCATATGGTTTTTCGAAATGGAAGCTAAGACTTTATTAAGATCACATAAGAATTAATTCAGGGATGAATTATTGACGGAGAGAATCCAGTATCTCCGCCCCAACTTTCGCCATTAGGATTTGAATCGTATCATAACTAATTTAAAATAAGCAAGTTAAGATAGCTTCGGATGTACTACCTAACTGCCTCGATTTTGAGGTCCAGGGCTTTTAGAAGCTCCCTTTCGGTGCTACCAAGGCGGCAGACTTTGCGCACAGGTTGGGCGCTGCGAGGATAAAAGCAGATAGCCAGCCGGATGCCTCGGAGGATTTCCATGGCCCGGTCCAGGGAGAGATCGAGGCCGGCGTTCTTGAGCTTCATGTGGAGAAGGGAAAGATAGGTGAGCGCCATCACACAGGTCAGGCCGTGGACGCGGATTTTCGAGTCCGTCCAGTGAAACATCGGTTGCCAGCGGATAAAGGCCGGGTCCTTGGTCCAGCGGAAAGAGGTCTCAATCTTGGAGCGGTCCCGGTAGGCCCTGACGATCTCCTCCGTGCTCCAATCCACCTGGTCTGAAAAAATGATGTTCTTCCCGAACCGCGCCCGGTATTCCTTGAGGACTAACGGACTGGTCCGGATCGACAGGCTGTATTTCCCGTTGTGAAACGACACGTTAACCGAAAAGACAGGAGCGATGCGACTCTCAGCAAGGATCTGTGCCACCTTCCGCTCGACCGACTGAACGGTCGTCCGGCCGTCGGCACACTTGAGCTCCCGACGAAGCTCCTGAAGCTTCCTCTTGGTCTTACGGATCGTCTGGCTCATCCAGTGAATCTTTTTCCTGTAGGTCCGGGGATTATAGGTCACCACCACCGCCCGCTCTTGGCCATAAATCTCAAGTGAAGTCCTGTAGGCATAAAGCGCTCGCTCGTCCTCATCCGTGATGTTTATTTCCTTATAATCCGAAAAGGGGACCTGGCAGAGTTCCGGATGATGATAGGGAGAGAGCGTCCCGATAAAGTACATCTGGCTTCGATCCACCTGGTTGATATTCTCCGGCGAGTTACAGCCTTTATCGAACACCAGCGTCATCTTCTCTTTTCCTCGCTTTAAGGACATCAGGAGCCGATACATCTCGCCATAGAGCTCGGAGAAGAGCTTGGAGTCATGGATATTGGCCGGAAAGACCCGATGGAAGAGCGGAATGCCCTGTTTCCTGCTACAGAGAAGCGCCAGGCCGACATGGCGGAGCTCGTGCTTTCCGGATTTCGAATGAGTATACCTGGCCAGCTCCGAGCTTGTTTTGGGGCTGAGCTGCGTAAAATAGTTTGTCGTGTCATACAGCAGGCAATCCAAAGACAGCTCATAAGTCGTGACCACTTTTTTGGCCACCTCATCACCGATTTCCTCGATCTGTTCCTTCCGGACCTTCTCCATATGATCCCAAAAGTTGGCCGAATCCAGGGCCGTCCAATCAACCTCCCGGTACTCGCCGATCGCCGTTTTTCTCAACCAGCCGCCCAAAGAGGCTTTGCTCTTGGGTTCGACGGCCCGGTTCAAAGCGATCAGGTACAGATACTGCCCGACGCTCATCCCTTGGTTGCGCTTGGGCACGACTCCATCGACAATCTCCTGGAACCCGAGTTCCCGTTCAATCGCCTCGACGGCGGCCACCGAACCCAACTCGAACGTTTCGATCTCCTCGACCCGTTCTTCGATTCCCTCGAGTCTCTGCCGGATCTTTTCCGCCGTTCCGAGATAGCGTTGCCAGACGATCCGTGGTTTTCCCTGGACACGCTGGGTTTCGGCCAGATAATAATAGGTACGACCTTTTATCCTTTTTTTGAGTATATAAGGCATACTCAGAATATATACCATTAGGTGCTACTTGTCAAGTAATATTTTATAATTTTCCACAATATTATGGGTAGTATCCTTAATAAATCCCAACATATAGTTAGGTGCTACCATAAGGATGTTATAAATCGTTGAAAACAATGCGGTTATGAGAATTATTGTCTGTAATGGCGAAAGTCGGGTTCATATAATGCGTTCGTGTCAGTTAGGCCTAAAACACACCGAGGATAGTGAAGACGGACGATTTGATTCGAAAGTCATTGAACGCACACAGCATTCTCGGGGGATTATTCGGATACCTTCTGCAAAGTTCGTTCAGGCAAAGCCGGCCTTTGTCTTTATCTGGAATAGCTGATGTTTTTGACGATGATCACCGGCCTCAGGATGAACTGCTGACTCGCTCCAGCCTGGATGAGCAAAATCGATTGCTCGGCGTCAAAATCCAGAAGGACTTCCGTTGTTCCATCTTCCATGACATTGAAAACGATGGGGATTTTTATCTCGGAGCTTGGGACAGTCATTGGAATCGATTCGCCTCCGATGACAATTTGACCGGCGTCAACGACTAACCTTATCTGTGTGTATGTCCCCTTCGATAATTCCGCTTCCAGCATAAGGACTTCGGTGTTTCTCAACTCAAGCAAATCGTACTCCATAGTTTTAGTCGAAAGAGTGATGAATCCTTCCTCTTCCTTATAGACATTGATTTCGCTGATGGTGACCCAGATTTCCTCGGCATCGTCAACCGGGAGATCTGTCAGATAGAGGTTGAAGTTCCCCGCTTTCTCCATCGAACAGGCGCTGAAGATAAGAGCAACGGAAATTGCAAAAAAAATGAGTTCTTTCATTTTATCCTCCTTATGTTTTATATTTTCATTTTCCTCTAATGTTCTTATCCTTGATGCCTTCTCTCACCACCTGCCATTTTGAGCAATAATCGTGCCAGAATATATAACTTCATGAATATCAATAAGATGCAAAATTTCACCCTGAGCGGGAAGTTACATTTATGTGAGCAAACAAACAATTTTGTAAC
>JACUUK010000171.1 GCA_014859315.1 Candidatus Aminicenantota bacterium | reverse complement strand
AGAAGTACAACGTCATCCAGTAAAGCACGACATAAAAGTTTAAGGAAACACATTTCTTTCATATTATTCTCTCTGTATATTCCTCCCTATTCCTCTTTTCCTTCCTCTATTGCTTAACTTTGACTTTAATAATAGCACCTGTCGCCATGCAAGAAAATGTTTGTCACCCATCATTAAAATAAACTATAATTACCAAGAAAATAGCATTTTCATTGTTTGCGGGTGGGCTTGCCCATGATGAATTCATAAAATAAGCAAGTAAAACTATTAAAAATGGCTTGTAATATGGAAAAAAGATTAAAAGAAAAACTCAATATAATTCTTAACTCTTATTTCAGAGAAATCCACGGCATTTATATAACAGCTAATTTTAGGGAGGAAAGTTTCTATCCTTGTTTAAAAGCACTTATACAGGAAAGTTCTAATCTATTTAATTTAAAATATGAAACAGGCGTACTTGTTCAACCCAAAAAAACAAAAGTTGGTATTCCTGACCTCCTGATCAGAAAAAATGGAGAAATCATTGGCTACTTTGAGGCAAAAACTCCTGATGAGAATCTTTCACATATTGAAGATACTGAACAACTAAAAAGATATCGTGAATCGCTTCCCAATCTAATTTTAACAAATTTCTTAGAATTCAGATTATATAGATATGGTAATCTCATTGATACTGTGGAAGTTGGCCGTCAATTTACTTTGCAGAGATTGGAATATCCTCCTGTTCCTGAAAATTTAGAGGATTTTTACAAGCTCCTTGAAAAATTCTCCTCTTTTTCCACACCTGAAATTCAAAAGTCATCTGAGCTTTCTGTGGAACTTGCCCGCAGGACCCGCCTGCTTGAACACATATTACAGGAAGAGCTTGAATTGGCTAACACAGAAGTTACGAGATTTTATGAAGCATTCCAGGAAGAACTTATAGAGACCCTGACAAGAGAGAGGTTTGCTGACCTTTATGCTCAAACCATAACCTATGGACTTTTTGCCGCCAGAATGAGAACTTCCGCCGAAGGGGAATTTAAAAGAGAGTTAGCCTGGAAATTTATTCCTCAAAGCCTGCCTTTGCTTAAAGAAATTTTCTATTCTTTCACAGGCCCTCATTTTCCTGAATCATTATCCTGGATTGTTGATGAGATAAGCCAGGTGCTTGAAAAATCAGACATAAAATCAATTCTCGAAGAATTTAGAATTACCCGCTGGGAAGAAGACCCTGTCATTAATTTTTATGAGACTTTTCTTGCCACTTACAATCCCAGAGAAAGAAAAAGACTTGGTGTATTTTATACCCCTTTGCCTGTTGTCTCTTACATAACGAGGTCAATCCATAAACTTTTGAAAGAAAAATTTGGGAAGCCTGAAGGGCTTGCCACTCGGGATGTTACCCTTCTTGACCCTGCCGCAGGAACTTTAACCTTCGTTGTTCAGGCCATAAAACAAGTTCAGAAGGAATTAGAAGAGAGGAAAAAGCAAGGTCTTATTAAATCTTATATTGAAGAGCATATACTTCCTCATTTTTATGCTTTTGAGATCCTTGTAGCTCCTTATACGGTCGGACATTTCAAGGTTTCTATGATTTTAGAAGAGATGGGATATCGATTTAAGGGGAATGAACGATTTCAATTTTTCCTGACAAACACACTTGAGATGAAAGAACCCAGGCAGATAAGCTTTCTCATTGACCTGGCAAAAGAAGGACAGGAGGCAAAAAGGATAAAAGAAGAAGTTCCTATTCTGGTGGTCCTGGGAAATCCTCCTTATTCTGTGAGTTCTGAGAATAAGTCAGAATTCATTGAAGTATTAATGCAGGATTACAAAGAAGATGTAAGAGAGGAAAGAAATATCCAGCCTCTTTCTGATGATTATATAAAATTCATTCGATTTGCTCACTGGAAAATAGACCAGGCAGGCAAAGGAATCTTAGGTTTTATTACCAATAATTCCTATCTTTCCGGGATAATCCATCGAGGCATGAGAAGAAAGCTTTTAGAGACTTTTGATGAAATTTATATTTTAAATTTACATGGCTCATCAAGAATTGGAGAGAAAACACCTGAAGGCAAAAAGGATGAGAATGTTTTCGACATCCAGCAGGGGGTTGCCATTGCCTTGTTTGCGAAATACGGGAGGGTTGATGAAAAAAGAAGTTAAAAACTGGTTAGATTCTGCTCGATATGATTTGGAAACTGCAGAGCACATTTTAAAGGCGGGGAGATATGTTTACACTATTTTTATGTGTCATCTGGCAATTGAAAAAGTGCTGAAAGCAAAAGTAGAAGAGATTACAGGAAAAACGCCACCCAAAGTCCATAATTTAAGATACCTTGCGAAACTGAGTGGTCTGGGGCCTCCCGAAGAGATGCTTAATTTTTTAAGCAAATTGAGTGAAGTCAGTATTCCAACTCGATACCCTGAAGATTTCATTCAGCTTAAAAGAACATATACCAAAAAGTTAGCACAGGATTATCTAAGGCAAACAAAGGAGGCTTTTGAATGGATAAAAAAATCCTTAAAACCTTAAAAATTTTTAAAAATACTCTTGAAGATATGAAAATTCATGTTAAGAGAATAATTGTATTCGGATCTTATGCTACGGGAAAAGAAAAAAAGGATAGTGATATAGATGTAATTGTAATTTCTAACGATTTTAAAGGCATGAATATATTCCGCCGATTTGAAATTCTTGGACTTGCTTTGGCAAGAGCAAAAATTTTTGAACCTATTGAAGCAATTGGATATACAGAGGAAGAATTTACCTCAAGAGGTGAAGGAACTTTCATCGGAGATGAGGTTAAAACAAAAGGAGTGCAAATCCTGTGAGCGAGAAAAAATTAGCTACAATTTTTTATGCTGACCTCTGGGGATTGAGGAATGAAAAATATAATTATTTGCTGAGGAATGATATAAAAACAACTAAATGGGAGGAACTTCGACCTGTTGAACCTTACTATTTCTTTGTCCCTAAG
>JACUUK010000032.1 GCA_014859315.1 Candidatus Aminicenantota bacterium | reverse complement strand
TCAGAAGGCAACAGGCAATAACTGATGACTGGGGCTTGCACGCGGAGTTTCAAGGCCGCCGAAGGGGGAGAAGAGGGAATGGCGTGTAAAACCTGAGGGGAGCAAAGCCATTCCCCGGGTCTTTAATCGTTAAGGCAAATTAATAGAACTTCAAATATCACGGAAAAAAAAGATGCTTCCAATTATCAAACATTGCACCTCTGTAAAGAATTTAGTATATTCATTGGAACATGTATTTTTTGTATTCGATTCTTTTGTTACTGTCTTTTTTCGTATATATTCCTATTTACTTTGTAAAGTTAAGAATTTTAAGGGGTGAAAGTCTTTGCCTCAGGGAACGCCTTGGGTTTCATCTTCCTGAAAAACTTGAAAAGTGTCCTTCCCTATGGCTTCATGCTGTTTCCGTGGGGGAAGTTCTTTCTCTTCAGAATCTTATCAAAAAAATCAAGGAGAAGCATCCTGATTGGGTTATTTATTTTTCTACTTTGACTATTACTGGCATGCAGATAGCTAAAAAAAAATTGCATGGAGTTGACCGTTTCTTTTTTATCCCCATGGATTTTAATGTAATAGTGAAGAGGTTTTTTAAACAATTAAACCCGGATCTATTCATTTTAGCAGAATCTGAATTTTGGCCGAACTTACTGAGACAGGCAAAAAAAAATAACTGCCCTGTTATTTTAATCAACGGAAGAATTTCTGCCAGTTCTTTTAATCGATATCGTAGAATTAAGTTTTTGGTGAAAGTAATTTTAAAGAATATAGATTATTTTCTTGTCCAAACTAAAGAAGATAGAATGAGATTGGAAAAAATCGGGGTTGATCCACAAGTGATTGAAGTGGCTGGCAATCTAAAAAGCGATATTAACTTGCCTTTATTATCGAAAGATCAACTATTACAGATTAAAAAAAGTTTGAATATTCCAGAGAACAAAAGGATTGTTCTTGCAGGAAGTACCAGGAAGGGAGAAGAAGAAATACTTCTTCAATCTTTTAAAAAGGCCAAATTAAAAGAAAATAACTTGCTTTTAATTATAGCGCCGCGACATCCAGAAAGGACTCCAGATATAGAAAAGCTTTGTCAAAACTTCAACCTTAAAGTGGCAAAACGCACAGAAGAAAAACATGAAAAACATTGGGATGTCCTGATTCTTGATACATTGGGAGAGCTTGCTAATTTTTACGCCCTTTGTGATATTGCGTTTATTGGAGGGAGCTTGGTTCCTTGGGGAGGGCAAAATCTGTTAGAGCCTGCCTTTTATGAAAAACCAATCTTTTTTGGTCCTCACATGGAGAACTTTGCCTATTTAGCTCGAAAGTTTATTCAGACAGGCGCGGCTAAGGTTGTCAATAATGAAAAAGAGCTTTGCCATGTGTTTCTTAATAAGAATGAAGAGCAGTTAAAACAGATGGGATACCAGGCGAAAAAGACATTGGATTCATTACAAGGGCCAACAGAACGAACTTTGGCTTTTATTGAAAATATGGTGAATAAAAATCCATAAGAGCTATGAACAGCCATAATAAGAAATATTTAACAGTTTTTCTTTTAATTTGGTTTGTGCCTGTGTGTTTCTTTCCTGGAACCCTCCGAGCAGAGAAGCTTTCTCAAGAATATAGATTCAATAAAGAATTTTTTAAAGCTTTTGGAAATGACTGGGCAGATATTATTACATCGCCAAAAGGATGGGGAAAATCTGATTTTTTAAATTTATCCATTATTGCAGGAGGAGGAGCTCTTTTTGCCATATTCGATAAAGATATCAATCATACCTTTATAGAAAACCGTTCGAATGAATCAGAAGACATTTCCCATTTTGTATCCAATATTGGCCATGGTGCCTTTTTAGGAAGCTTTATTGCTTCCTTGTATGCATCAGGCGAAATATTTCAAAACCATAGCTTGCGGAAGACAGCATTACTCAGTCTGGAAAGCTGGATGATCTCAGGGGCTATAGTGACCACAATGAAGTTTTTAATTGGCCGGCAGCGTCCAAAAGAAAATGAGATGGCTTTTTTTTTCAAACCGTTATCTTTTAAATCAAGTTTACATTCCTTTCCTTCCGGACACGCCTCTTCAGTTTTTGCTGTAGCTGCTGTTGTGGCTGGCCAATCCGATAAATTCTACGTAGATTTAGTTTCTTACACTTTAGCCAGTCTTGTGGCTATATCAAGAGTACATGACAGCAAGCATTGGGCTTCTGATGTTTTTATTGGTTCTGCAATAGGGTATTTTATTGGAAAAAAGATATCGGAATTAAATAGAGACCAGAAGTCAAAAAGAGTGAATATTAACTTTAACTTTTCATCTAAGAGCCAATCTTTGACTTTTTCTTTTTATTTTTAATAGAGTTCTCTGTTTGCGAATAGGGTCTACCGAGAGGAGTAAAGCATATGCTTATAAATAGCAAAATTGTGATTGCCAATAGTGAGCACAAGGGAAAATTGCTTGGGTAAATTCTTAGAAAAGGAGAAAACGTGTGAAATTCTACGCAATACGAAATATTAGGAATATATACGCGATGAGAAAAGCTATTTTAATATTGGCTTTCTTAATAAGTACTGCAAATATTTCTGCTTCTACCGTACAACTCAAGCAAACAGAGACTGTTACAGGGCTAACCGTTGAGCTTTATTATAGAGCTCTGCAGCCTGGGGAAGTGATACAGGTACTCCTGAAGGAATCTTCTTCTGTAAGAGAAGCAACAGCCAGGTTTCTTGGGAAAAAATATACATTTTTTAAAATGAAAAATTCAACAGAATATTTGGCATTAATAGGACTTGACTTAGGCGTTTCTCCTGGAGCTTACCCTTTGAATATATCGATTCTCTATTCTGATAACAGCCATGAGAGTTTAGCCCAAATTATCAATGTTGTATCAAAGGAGTTTCCTGTGAAAAAGCTGTGGGTGGAAGAAAAATTTGTAACACCTCCAAAAGAAGTCCAAGAACGTATTCAGAGAGAATCAAAAATCCTTCAAACTATCTATGATATATATACTCCAATGTGGCTTGGTGAAGGTCCATTCATAGTTCCTTCAGAAGGTAAAATAATGTCAAACTTTGGCGAACAACGCTTTTTTAACAACAAACCCCGTTCATCTCATGGTGGGGTGGATATTTCTACTCCTTCTGGTTCTCCTGTGAAGGCATCTAATTCAGGGAGAGTGCTTCTGGCTGCTGATTTATACTTTGCTGGAAAGACAGTCATAATTGACCATGGTTTGGGAGTACACACAATGTACTGTCATTTCTCGAAGATTCTGGTAAAAAGAGGGGAATTTTTGAAGAAAGGAAAAATCATAGGAGAGATAGGAGCTACAGGCAGAGTAACTGGCCCTCATTTGCATTGGGGCGTAAAATTGTATGGAAGCCGGGTGGACCCATTATCTCTTTTAAACCTCAAGTTTAAGTGAGGAAGCATCTGCAATTCCGTGAAATTTGAAGTTATATCAATTCACCTTAACGAGTAAAGACCCGAGAATGGCTTTGCTCCCCTCAGATTTTATACGCCATTCCCAAACCTCCCCCTTCGGGGGCCTCAAAACTCCGCGTCTAAGCCCCATCGTCAGTTATTGCCTGTTGCCTTCAAAGTCGTAGAGGTTTGTTTAGTCTCGTGCTCAGACATCCTCGGCCGTCTTGGCAAGATTCCCTCGGGGTCGGTTCGGGAAGGCTAAATCTTCGAAGGTCGCTTCAGCCATCCCCGGGTCTTAATCCCTTCATCCTATCACGGAAATTGAGATGTATACTTTAAGCGATTACAGGTTGACAACTATTGTGTCAGTTTCTATAGTATAAACTTATTTTAACTACCATGAAGAAAGATGATTTATTTAACAACAATTTCCCTATTGTTACGGCTATAATGGATGCATATCAGACAGGCCAGGAAGATGAAGCACTGGAGCCTATTGTAGCGGTTGATTCCGCCGGGAATCCAGTAGGGAGAATTCAAGAAGAAGATTCAATTATTTTTTATGATATTCGTGGAGAAAGAGAAATTCAGTTAACAAAGTCTCTTACTGTAGAAGGTTTTAACCATTTCCCGGTTCAGAATTTGCGGTTAAATTTTGTGACAATGATAGAATATAACTCCAATCTTCCTGTAAAAGTGGCTTTTCCTTCAGAGGGTCCTGTGAAAAATACTTTTACAGAAGTCGTGTCCAATGCGGGAAAGAAGATTGTAAAGATATCTGAATCCGAGAAAGCTGTACATGTTGGATTTTTCATGAACGGTAAAAAGGATGGCAATTTCGAAAATGAAGAACGGATTGTTGTCCAGTCACCGCAGAATGTGGCTTCCTATGATATTGTTCCAGAAATGAGTGCAGGAAAGGTCACAGAAGAGATTTTATCCAAAATAAAAGACTCAGCTTATCCTGTAATTGTGGCCAATTTTGCAAATGTTGATGTTGTTGGCCACATAGAAAATCAAGGGGCTGTTTTAAAAGCCATAGAAGCAGTGGATCACGAACTCGGGAAAGTAATAGAAGCATGTTCCAGGCACAAGGCAACACTTGTTGTGACTGCAGACCATGGAACTGTAGAAGAATGGTATTATCCAGACGGCACAATTGACACAGGCCATACTAAAAACTCTGTTCCATTTATCATTGCTGATTTTTCCTCGGCTTCTATTCAAGTTCCTGATTTGGAGAGAGAGGGGGAGCTTACTGATGTAGCTCCAACTCTACTTGATATGTTAGGTATCAAAAAGCCACTGGAAATGACAGGGACTAGCTTGCTGAAAAATAAAGCCGCTAAGGCCATTCAAAAAGAGAAGCTCGTAGTTCTTATTTTAGATGGATGGGGGATAAGAAAAGAAAAACAAGGAAACATGATAGCATTGGCAAAAACTCCCAATTTCGACAACTTGTGGGTACGGTTTCCTCATGCTCTTCTTAAATCCTCTGGAGATGCTGTGGGAATGCCTGACAAAACTGTTGGCAATTCTGAAGCCGGACATCTACACCTTGGCGCTGGAAGACGCATACTTTTAGAGAGAGTCAGGATTGATGAAGCAATAAAGAATGGAGAATTTTATAGAAATGAAGCATTCAGATGGACGATGGAAAACGCTGCAAAAGAGAATCAGGCGCTTCATCTTCTTGGTATTGTATCTCATTACAGTTCTCATGGGTCGATTAGTCACCTTTTTGCTCTTCTACGGATGGCTAAAGAAATGGGATTGAAGCGTGTGTATGTTCATGCATTGATTGGGAGGCGAGGAGAGAAACCCGAAAGCGGGGCTATTTATGTCTCAAAAGTGGAGGAAATGTGTCGCTCGCTTTCTGTTGGATGTGTTGCAACAGTAATTGGAAGGTATTGGGCTTTAGATAGAGAGGAAAATTGGGATAGAACTGAAAAGACATACCGTGCATTAGTGTATGGTGATGGGATGAAAATTCAAACTTGAAAAAGCCAGAACTTCACAGAATTTGATTTTTATTGGAACCTTTTTGAAAATATTTCGTATTTTTATTATTAAAGGTTAAATTATTATAAAGACTGATGAGCATCGAAGTTAAAGACATTCATTTCTCGTATGGAAAGATAAAAGCACTTGATGGGATAAACCTAAATCTGCCAAAAGGGGCAATTGGGCTTTTAGGTCCTAATGGAGCCGGAAAAAGCACGCTTATTAGAATCCTTCTCGGTTTCCTTTCCCCACACAAAGGAGAAGGGCGCATTCTGGGGTATGACATAAAAACACAGCAGCACATGATCAGAAGGTATGTGGGCTATATGCCAGAAGATGATTGTGCTATTCCAGGGATGGATGCAGTGTCTTTCACCTGTTATCTTGGAGAACTTTCTGGAATGCCTCACCAGGAAGCTATGAAGCGAGCTCATGAGGTTCTTTTTTATGTTGGGCTTGAGGAGAGTCGTTACCGGATGCTGGAGACTTATTCGAGAGGGATGAGGCAGAGGCTTAAATTAGCCCAGGCGATTGTTCATGACCCAAAACTAATATTTTTAGACGAACCCTCAAGCGGATTAGACCCTCATGGCCGTAAAGAGATTTTAGAACTTATAATGGATATATCTTCCAAGAAAGATATACAGGTTTTGATTTCTTCTCATATTCTTTCAGACATAGAAGCCACTTGCTCCCATGTTGTGATACTGAACAAAGGCCGAATTGTTACAGAAGGAGAAATGAATGTCCTCAAACAGATTAGATATAATCTGTTTGAGATGAAAATAAAAGGGGAGTCAGCTGAATATTTTAGGAAATTGCAAGAAATAAACTGTAAAATTGACTACTTAGATGATGGTATTTGGAAAGTTTACATGCCTCCAGAAATGAATTCTCAGGTGATATTCAAACTGGCAGTGGAAGAGAGAGTTCAGATTAGATATTTTGTGAAAAGCCAGACTTCTCTTGAAGACTTATTTGCAAAAGCAGTGGGGATTGAAGGATGACAATCAAAGAAAAAGGTTATGCGCACTGGGATGGAAAATTGCAGGAAAAAAGATTTCCCTGGTTCCCTATAACAAGATTAGGCATTAAGCTTGCTTTTAAAAAAAAGTATTTCAAATTTTTATTTTCTATGACTCTTGTCCCGGCCATTATCTATCTTGCCGGGATTTATGCTTCCGAAAGGTTAGAAGATTTTCGGTTTATGATTTCAGAATCAGCGCTATTTATTAAAATCACTCCCGCATACTTTAACTCTTATTATACAAATGATTTTATCCTGTTTATGATTGTTATGATTATGGTGTTTGCAGGAGCTGGTCTGATTTCGGATGATTTGAAATACAATGCCTTACAGTTGTATTTCTCACGTCCATTAAGTAAGAAAGATTATATTTTTGGAAAAGCATCTGTAATTGTGTTCTTTATGTTTATCGTGACCATTATTCCAGGTGTTGTTTTCTTCATTATGAAACTTATCTTTTCAGGAAGCTTCAAGTTTTTAATTGATTATCCGTGGCTAATCTTATCGATATTCGGGTATTCATTGATATTAATAGCCTTTTTTTCTTTTTATACTCTTTTTCTTTCTTCTTTAAGTAAAAACAGAAGATATGTAACTGTTTTAATATTTGGCCTGTATGTTTTTTCAGATATACTTTATGGCATTTTTTATGGAAATTTTCACAATCATTATTTTTCTCTCCTGTCAATTAAATGCAATATTAAACAGATAGGAGCATACATCTTTAATCAGAACAGGCCTTTGCCTGTGCCATGGATATATTCTTTTCTTGTTTTATTGTTCATTTGCATTGTAGCAGGTATTGTTTTGAATAAAAGAGTAAAGGGAGTTGAGATAGTGAAATGATGCCTATAATCGAGACTAAGAACCTTTCCAAATGGTATGGAAATGTTCTTGGATTAAGTGATGTCACTTTGCAGATAGATTCTGGAGTCACAGGGATTTTAGGGCCAAATGGTGCAGGCAAGTCAACTTTTCTGAGACTGATAACAGGGCAATTAAAGCCCAATATCGGGACAGTAAAAATTAAAGGCAAGAAAGTTCGAAATAATTATTCGCTGTTTTCTATTATTGGATTTTGCCCGGAGCAGGATTGTTTCTATGATGAATTGACTGGATGGCAGTTTCTTGCAAGCCTTTTAAAGTTACACAATTTTTCAAATGATGAAGCAGAACAAAAGGCACAAAAAGCTTTAGAAATCGTAGAGTTGTCAGATGATAAAAACAGGGTCATTCGATCTTATAGCCGGGGGATGAGACAGCGCTTGAAATTTGCTCAAGCGATTGCCCATGATCCTGAAATTATGATTCTGGATGAACCTTTAAACGGGCTTGATCCTCTTGGTAGAAGGAAGATCATCCGCCTTATTAAAACTTATCAAAGAGAGGGTAAAACAATTATTGTTTCAAGCCATGTGCTTCCAGAAATCGAGGCAATGACCAAGAAAATAATACTGATTCATCAGGGAAAAATTTTTGCTCAAGGCAATATTCACTACATAAGAGATTTAATTGATACTCATCCCCATATAATTTCGATTAAATGCAGCCATTCACGAGAGCTTGCTTCAAAGTTTATTCATGAAGACTATGTCTTAAAGGTTCATTTTGACATAGCCAGCAATTCTCTTTTAGTCGAGACTAACAACAGGGATAAGTTTTTCAGCCAGTTGCCGTCTGTGCTTATAGAAAACAACATAAAGGTAGATGAAATCACATCTCCAGATGATAATCTTCAGGCAGTCTTCGACTATTTGATTGGAAAATAATATGGATATGAAAATAAAAGAAAAAATAGCCTTCTTTTTTACTTCTATGAGGAATGTTTTTTCATTTTTCCTTAGACTTGGTTTAAAAACAAAGAAAACAAAAATTTTTTATTTGCTAAGTTTTCTGCCTATTTTAATGGCCCTAATCATAAAATTTTCACAAGTATTTTCTAATGGGAGACAAATCGAGGGAATCTTCATTTTTTCGAATATGATAATGGTTTTTTATTTGCAATTTCTCATTCTTATTCTGGCTCTTTTTTTCGGAACATCTGTGTGCTCTGAAGAAGTAGAAGGAAAAACCTTGACTTATTTAGTCACCCGGCCGATTCCAAAACCTGCATTTATTTTGGGAAAATACAGTGCATATACTTTAATAGTAATTTTAATGGTCGCAGTAGGGGTGATTTTTTCGTTTGTTATTCTTAATGTGGATAATTTGCTTGATTTTTCAAGATATAAAATCTTCTTGAGATATATGGCTGTTCTGACTCTTGGGATTCTATGTTATTCGTCTTTTTTTATGTTTATTGGGACTTTCCTGAAAAGGTCTATCCTTTTTGGACTCATTTTCAGCTTTGGATGGGAAAATGTGGTTCAATATTTTCCAGGGTCAACACAGCGCTTTGCCATTGTTCATTATCTTAAATCCCTTCTGCCTCCTTCCTCAGGAGGAAGGTTTTCTTTTCTTCTGTTTCGTTTAGAGCCAAGTTCACCTGGGATGTCAATCTTTATGCTGTTCCTGATAACAGGAATATTCCTTGTCCTCTCATGTGTAGTTTTCTCTTTGAAAGAATATATTCTGGATGATTAAATAGCTTCAGCTGCTTTATTTCTCTTCTTTTTTTAGTGCTTCTTTTAGATTAGTTGCCAGTTCTTCTGGGATGCTGGCAAAAATTTTGACATAGCCCGCGCCAGCTGAAATTTCTATTTTATCAATCAATTGGCTGATTTCTGGCTTTTCTGCTGCAGCCATGGAACCCATTGCTTTAATTCCATTGAGAAAATCTGCTAATTGTTGGTTCTTTGTATCATCTTCGGTCAATAGAGTTATCTCTCCAATTATATTGTTGTTTTTATAATCAAAATAAATTGACCCGGCGCTGATGGAACTCAAGTTGCTAAGCATTGGGTTTTCTGATGCGATATTATCCATGACTTCTTGAGGGAGAATTCCTGCCCCCCAAAAGATTGCTTCTTTATTTGTGTTTTTAAGAAGTGAGGCTAAGGCTTCATTGGCAAAAAGGTCCTTTTTATTATTATTAAGCACATCTATGACAGATTTTATTCCGCCCGAAGTTCCTAAAACGATGTTTGAATCATTAAGGAATGAAAAACTTCCTTCATGTTCATTCTCGCCAATAGAATAAATGGAAAAGCCGACATATTCTTCTGTTGTAAACAAAGACTCCTGGATTTCTTCTTCCTTTTCAATGTTCTCTTTAATAAGTGAAAGCAATTGGTCTTTATCGTATTTTAGATTGATGATTGCAGCTCCGTTTTTTTCTTTCTTAGTGATGTCGCCTAAGATTGCGCCACAGATAAAGTAGATGTCTTTTTGTGGATCAATCCCGCTTTTCTCAATAAATTCTTGGTATTTTTGATAACTCTCGTGTTCTTTGATTGCCTTCTCTGTAGCTTCTAAATTCATTGCACGATGAAAATCGACAAAAAATGTAGCATTAGTGTCTTCAGGGAAAAGACGTAACATGTCTTCAGATGTAGCTGAGCCGGCTTTTGGAGCCGTGGTCTTTTTCGCACAGCCAACAAATAAGAATAGAATGAGTACGCAGACAGCCAACCATAATGCGAATTTTTTCATTAAATCCTCCTTACTTGGTGAAAAACATACTGGAAAGACTATATCAATTAAGAAAAAGAAGTTCAAGGACATTATGACTGCAGGTTTCAATTGAAATTCAATAATAAGAGTGATAGTCTTTTTTAGATAAAATAGAATAAAAAAAGCTTCATATAAACGGAGTAAAAAATGAATGAGAATAAAAGTAAAACGCTGACACCTTTTGAGAAACTTGTTAAAGACCGCAGAAGCATTCGACGCTATATCCAAATGCCTGTGGAAAGAGAAAAAACACTAAAATGTATAGAAGCAGCGCGGCTCGCACCATCTGCGGACAACGTTCAACCGTGGAGGTTTGTCATTATAGATGACCCTGAAATAAAAGAAAGATTTGCCAGTAGAGTGTTTTCAGGAATTTATTTTCCTTCCAGGTTTGCTGCTAAGGCCCCAGTGCTTATTCTTATTCTTTCCAGGCCGGACATTTTGGCAAACCAGCTTGGGAAGTATATACAAAAGATTCATTTCCATCTGATTGATATTGGAATTGCTGGAGAGCACATAGTACTTCAAGCAGAGGAGCTTGGTATAGGAACATGCTGGATTGGCTGGTTCAATATGAGGAAGGCAAGAAAATTTTTTAAGCTTCCACGCAAATATAAGGTAGTCTCACTTATTTCAATGGGATATTATGAGAAGAAGCCATCAAAAGAGAAAAAGAGAAAAAAACTCAGTGAGATTGCCTGGTTTAATAAATTGGGCGAATAGCACTTCTTGTGGAGCATACACGCATATTATTTCCATAACTCCTTGCTTGAGAGTAAATCATTAATTTATGACAGAGTAAATGTGTTTTATATTTCTACCTTTAAAAACCCTTTAAAAGCAAATCCAAATATTATGGATAGGATAAAATAGGCAATAATCCAGTGAATGTGCCAACCAAAAAGATTCATTCTCTTTTGCGGATATTTAATCTCAATCGATTGGATTGGAATGTCTTTTTTTATGGGTGGCTCTCCTGGGTAAAGTATCTCTTGAAAAATGTTGTGCTGGACTTTAATTGGCGAAATCCTGCAGATTGAGTTTTGAGAAACTGTAAGAGTCTTTATGGCAGACTGCCCATTAACAAGAATTTGTAAATTTGAACTTCCTTCCTCAGCTACAGCCAGTCGCCAGTCTATTTCCCCTTCCTCTTCTATTCGAAGCGGAGGTGTTTCTATAATAATTCCAGATGAAGGTTTGAGGACAATATTCGTATGTAAAGGATTGTATCCTTGTTTGAGCTTTACTTTTAAAATGAAATTTTGTCCTTTAGACAGGGATTCATACCCAAACCAGAAGTTGAGCTGAATGATGATTAAGACAATCGGAATAATCATGAATACCATTGGCTTTGCTGAGTATCCGACGTATTTAAGGTTATAACGAAGGATGTTCCCCTGGGCTTTCAAGGAAAGACTTAGATTATCCTTATATAATCTGATTTCGAGAAGGTGTGCTTTGATTTTATTTTTTACGTTTCTTATCCCTTCCTGATTAGAAGTCCAACGGAAAATTGCAAGCATGAATATCCCTGTAAGAAAGGAGGCGACAGCCATCCCAATCCAGGGGTTCATTTTGCTGAAAGGAATGAAAATGAACTCAAAAATCTTTCCAAATATTGAATTAAAAAACCACATTTTTCATCAGGAAATATATCCCAGTCCTTTTAGTTTTTTCTTGATTTCTTCTTCAGAATCAGAATCTTCGAGTTTTGCGATTTCTTTCTCTAAACAATGAGTGATGAATTCTTCCATGGAAGAATACCCGGATAATTCTGCATATTTTTTAACTTTTTCTAATAGATCTTTATCAAGTTTAACTTTTCCTTTTGCCATTATGGTCTCCTTAAATTAAATATTGACTGCCCTATCATATCTTTCGGTTTTTTTATGCCAAAGATTTCAAGTATTGTGGCTGTCAAATCATAAAGAGCAGGAAATCGTAAGACTATTTTGCGGTTGGCAAGTACTATTCCGGGAATAACCTCTGGAGCCATGCAATGATCTCCACTCCATTTTTCTGTGTTGGGTTCAATTATGTTTTTTGGGATCCTGCCTAAAGGAGAAGCCCAGGACACCCGGTATCCACGATTATACCCTAAGATAATGTCAGGAGCTTCAGATGCATAAGAACCGGTATAGACATCTTTAGCCACAAAAGCTCTAAGCACAGGATGTTCTCCAGTCTTTGGGTCTTTGAAAGATTCGAGCTTATGAGCAATTTCCCTTACTAAAGTTTCCTTTGTTTTGCCTTGAGGGACTATGCCCTCTGCTTCGCGGCCTTTCTGGTTGATGTATAATCCATTCAATCCAATTGCATATGATTGAGTTTTTGACCAATCTGTGTTCAGAAAAAACGAGTCTTGCCCCTGTTTCCATTCATTGATTAGGCGAAGATATCCGTTCTCCTTAAGCCATGTATTCAGGTTGAAGCAATAACGGAAAGGTGTGAATCCGTGGTCAGACATGACCATAAGGATTGTGTCTTTATCGACTTTAGCCAAAGCTTTGTCGACGATTTTATCGGCCTCTATGTATATGTTCTCAATGGCATTCCCATATTTTGAAGCAAGTTTAGGGTCATAGGATGGATGCTCTTTATCGATAAGACGCCAGAACATATGTTGTCTCTGATCAGTACTGGATACATAGTAGAAAAGAAGGCCTGATTCGAATCTTGAAAGTTCATATTCAAACATATCCACGCGTTCTTTAAGCACAAAATCGTCCTGCTGGAGAAACTCTCCATCATCGAGGACATCATTATCAAGTGCAGAGGTATCTGCAGGGAGCCCTTTAGTGAAAAAAGCCCCGAATCGTTTTTCAAGCTCCTCGGCATAACTTTTTGGAGTTGAAATCGGAAGAGCAGCATCGCCCGGGTCAATGTTTATAGGTGATACATATAGTTTGAACTCAGGCCGGACTTGCTTTAGATAAAACATACAGATGCCAGAAACACTCTGTGTTGGAATCATAGAAAATCGGACTCTTTTCCATCCACTCCATTCTCCCTCATTGAGAATAAATTCCTGGTCATGAATGCGGATTTTAGCTACAGGATGGATTGGATCAATAAAGACCTTAAAATTAATTGAGGCTTCAGGCCGGTCTTTTTTGAAAGAGTTGATTGGCCCAGGAAGCTTGGCTTCTACCTGGTTTCCTATGACATATACTTCATGGATGCGGCCGCCGCCGATATCTTCGTTGATTTTGGCTGTATCAGTTGTGTAGTAATTAAAAATTCCATAACTTCCAAGGATATCTGGTGTGCCCATTCCAGAGATTGTTCTCTGTTTTGTAACGGCAGGTGGGTAGTTTGACGGAATCTTAAAAATCGTTGCAGGAATATTGTTTTCTTCAAGATGCTGCCAGAATGCCTTTCCTTTGCGTAAAAGGTTCACTTTGCCTCCAGATATGGGAAGGACAATATCTCCAACAGAAATTGTTCTTTTTGCTCCTTCGGTTGCTGCAGCAGAAAAAATAGGGATATAATTTTCAGGATTTCTATGAATGAAATCAAAAATGCCATGTCCTCCTGGATTTGTTCCAGTGATGAAGTTTGACCAGGCTACCGGACTTTGCGGGGGAATGCTTGTTCGAAGAGGCCTGAAGTCACCCTGGCTTCTTAGTTTCTGAAAAGCAGGAAGTTTTCCCTGATTCATCCATGTTTCAAGAAGGTGTGGGTCAATACCATCTAAACCAAGAATGATAACCTTTTTGGGAGTTTCTGCTTTTCCAAAAACCCTTGTGATGATGTCCTGGCTGCCTCCAACCGCTATTAAACACCCTCCAGTCAATCCTAATTTAAGAAATTCCCTACGGTTAAAAGGACTCATTCTTTCTCCCTTGTGTTTCCCTCTTTCTTTGCTTGATAGAAAATCTCCTTGTTTATCAAAGAATGACCATCCATGTGGGCAGGAGGATTTACGCCAAACAATTCCAGTGTTGTTGGAGCAATATCAACAATAGATGGAGTCGAAGTATTTATTTTTTTGTTAATAAAAAAAATCCCTGGAACGATTCTTGGGTCAATACAGTGGTCGCCACTCCATGCTTTTGTATTATCTTCAAAGAAGATGTCATTAACTTTTCCAGTCACAGATTCCCATGAAACTCTGTAGCCTTCATTATATCCAATAATAAGGTCAGGGCAGTTTTCTTTGTACGGTCCAGGGGGAAGCTCGTCTCTGTCAAAGACTTTATTAATAGCAATAGCTCCGCATTCTTCATCTTTGAGTCCATTTAATTTTTGAATCAACTCTTTCTTTAACGCCTTTGTCTCTTCTCCAGTATTCACTATGCCTTTTGATTCCCTTCCTTTTTGGTTAATGTATACCCCGCCAAGTCCTAATCCGTATGCCTTTGTTTTTTCCCAATCAACATCTTTAAACCACTCTTCGCTTCTCAGTTTTCCAGCTTTTAGACTAAGGTATCCGTTTTTATATAACCAGGAATTAAGATTAACACATCTGCGAAAAGATTTGAAGCCATGGTCAGACATGACGACCAAAACACTTTTATCGTCGAGTTGATTATAAACTTTTCCCACAAGTTCATCCATCTTTTGATACAGGTCTTCAATCACCTTTTTGCTCATTTTGGCCTGGCCGGTTTTTAGTGCTGGGTGCTTTTCATCGAGATACCTGAAGAACATGTGCTGAATGCTGTCAGTAGTCTCAAACCAGCTGACAACCATACCCTTTTTGGTTTTGTTCATGGCGTTGAAAAGCATGTTTTCCCACTCTTGGTGATTGTAATATGAAAGTTCAAGAAAAGCTTGCTCACTTAGAACTCCTTCGTTTAATGCCCAGGTATCATTAGCTTCTCCAAGCGTTATATAGCTTCCGAGGAGCTTTGCTAAATAGACTGAATAAATGAAAGGATAGGAAATCGGTAAAGCAGGTTTTTCAGGGTCAATATTTAGTGGAGTTAGATACATTTCGAAATGGGGGTCAAGCTGAGAGATGTAAAACCGGCAAATGGCTTTAACTTTTATGCCTAACCCAGCACGGAAGCTAAGCTTTATCCAGTCTGAAAAAGTCTTTGATTTGAGTCTAATCTTTTGCCCGGAAACCTGTATGAGTGCATCTTTTTTATTGTTATCAAAAGTGATTTTCATTGGAAGTCGAAGCTCTTCTTTTGTTTTAACTAATGTATTTTCAGGCCCAGAGATGTAAGTTTCAAGGGAATTGTTGTTTATGGTGACAGGAATGTTTATTCCCCCTTCGCGCTTTTTAATTTTTTCTTCATCTGAAGTGTAAAAGAAAAAAGTCCCCTGGCTTCCTTTTAGATCAGGTGTGCACATTCCTGAGAGAAGGTGACCACGGAATTTTTCTGGAGGAAACGTAATAGGGACTCTTAAAATTGTACTGAAGATTCCCTTATCGCCAAGGATTTTCCAGAAAGGAATACTCTTGCGTAGCCCCTTAATTTCGGGCTTAGAGAGAGGAATATTATATTTTCCAATGGAAAGCACCCTTTTGGGATTGCCAACACGGGAAGAGGAAAGGTCAGGAAGATAGGTCTTAGGGTCTCTGCTTAGAAAGTCAAATATATTGTGTTTACAAGGATGTGACCCTGTCATAAATGAAGACCAAGCAACAGGAGAAATAGCTGGAATAGTGGTCTCCAACCGTGCATAGGTTCCTGTGTTTTTTAGTTTAGAAAAATTCGGGAGTTTCCCTTTGGACATGAATTTTTCAATAAGCGCAGGCTCCATTCCGTCCAGTCCCAGAATAATCAATCGATTTATATGGCTTTTTTTATACGCACGTTGTCCTTTTATCATTCGAACGAAGAATCTAAAAGGCCATGAAAGAAAAGAAAAGATCGCAAGTAAGAAAGTCAGAAATAACACAAGAAAAGAAGATAAAAAAGCAAAGCCAGCTCCTGGCCCTATATAGGCTTTCAGAGGCAAGATGATAGCAAAGAAAAGGATAAAGAATACTTTTAATCTTTTAATTTGTTTTTCTGTCATTGATTTACACGAAGTCATTAATAATTATAGACGCTAAATCAGATATAGATAGATCTTCTCCATGTTCTTTTGTTGCCCAAAAGAAAGCATCATCCCAGGTGTGCATTCCTTGAAGGATAGAACGTCCGAAAGTTTCTTTTTTCTTTATGGATCCTTTTAGGTCAAAGCCATATTCAGAAACAGCAATAAGGTCAGGGCCAGAAGATACCAGAGGCCCTGAATAAATTTCTTCAACATCGAATACTTTACGGATGACAGTTTTTCCATCGTATTTTAAGTCTTTCAATTTGGAAGAAATTTCTTCTTTTAATGCATGCTTTTCTGATTCTGACACATTCCCTTTTGGAAACTTTCCTTTTAAGTTTATGTAAATGCGGTTTGGGTCTAAGGCAAAAGCTTTGCTTTTAGAGGATATTTCAGAAAGATTTTGTGGAGAGGAGGTTTCGAATTTTAGATAACCATGTTTTTCGAGGAAGGCATTCAAATAAACTTCTTTTTCTATTCCTGTAAAACCATGGTCAGAAAGCATGAAGAGCCTTTCGTAATTGCCTGTAAGCTTACGAAATGAAGAAGCAACCTCATCAATTAGAGAATCTACCTGGCGGTAATAATCTAAAAAGTTCTGATGATAGGGATGATTTTCGTCTTTGTATGCGTTCCATAAGAAATGATGAAGGCGGTCTGTCCCTGTTATAACAAGCTCAAAGTAATCCCAATTTTCTTTCCAGAGCGCTTTAAGAGCTTTTCGCCGGCCTTCAAAAGTTTTTAAGAGATCTTTCCAGAAAAATTCGTGGTCTTCCCGGGCTTTAAAAGTATCGATATCGATCTGATATCTTAGAGACTCAAGTGTTGGTCTTAGGGAAAGAGGGAAGATTGCTTTTGCAAGGTCAATAGCAACAAAACCAGATATGAGAATTCCATTGATTTTTCGTGCAGGATATGTGGAAGGCTGATTAATGATGATACATTTTTTCTTTTTCTCTCCAAGAGTATCCCAGAATGTGCTTGTTTTTAAATCTAAAAAGTTCGGGAAACGGATATCATATGAGTTTTTCTTTAAGTCTGTGAACCCAAAAATGCCATGTGTCCCAGGATTCGTGCCAGTCATGAAGTTTGTCCAGCTTACAGCTGATATTTCAGGAAGACTTGCTTTCATTTTGTGAAGGCAGCCAGAATCAATAAGCTCGGCTGTTTTTCCCATTATTCCTCTCTGGGCCAATTCCAGGAGTAGAGAATAGGGGACACCATCTAATCCGATGACACAGATTTTCTCCTTCTTTCTTTTCTTAAATATTGTCATAAACTAAATTATTATAGCGATGAACCAGTTAATGTCAATGAACCGCATTGAATCACGCTTATATAGTCAAATTTTAATGAAAAACGACAAAAATAAATTTCAACTTTTTGCTATTTTATTCGCCTAATATATTTAGCAGATTTATAATAAACGGCATGCCAGGGAGGGATTGAATGGAAACGTCTAATATTTATGATGATGCAAAAATCATCATTGGAAAAAGTGCGGCTGCAGAAAACATCCGTTCATTTGTTCAAAGAGTAGCTCATTCTAACAACCCTGTGCTGCTTCTTGGTGAGACTGGGGTAGGGAAGGAAGTGGTTGCTCGAGAGATTCATAAGTGGAGTAAAAGAAGCGAAGGACCCTTTATTCCAATAAACTCTTCTTGTATACCTGAGAATTTAGTTGAGTCAGAGTTATATGGATACAGAAGATTTGCATTTACAGATGCAAAGCAGGATAAAATAGGATTAATAGAGGAAGCAAATGCAGGAACATTCTTTTTTGATGAAATTTCAGAGATTCCTCTCCAT
>JACUUK010000001.1 GCA_014859315.1 Candidatus Aminicenantota bacterium | reverse complement strand
TTAACGAGGAAAGACCTGAGCATGGCTTTGCTCCCCTCAGATTTTATACGCCATTCCCTCATCTCCCCCTTCGGCGGCCTCAAAACTCTGCGTGTAAGCATCAATCATCAGTTATTGCCTGTTTCCTTCTGTAGCATAAAGGTTTGTTTGGTCTCGTGCTCAGACATCCTCGGCCGTCCGGCTAAGCCGGATTCCCTCGGGGTCGGTTCGGGAAGGCTAAATCTTCGAAGGTCGCTTCAGCCATCCCCAGGTCTTAATCCTTTTATTCTGTCACATGAAAAAAGATGCTTACGCCTAAAATCACCTAAAAAATTCAGGGAATAAATCATGGGAATATAGAATAGAATAAAAGCAAGAACTATGTTAAAATTCATAAAAAAGGGATAAATGGACAATATAAAATGAAAAATTTACCAAAAGCAAAGATTCTTGTTGTTGATGACGAAGAAAACATTCGTAAATCTCTAAAAATGATACTGGAGTATGAAGGATATGACTATTATGAGGCATCCAGTGGAGAAGAAGCGCTGGATTGTCTCGAAGAAATTGTAGGCCTGGATCTTATGTTGCTGGATATCAAATTGCCTGGAAAGGATGGCTTTGATATTCTTGAGGAATTGAAAAAAAGGCCATATTCTCCTGAAGTCATTATGATTTCAGGTCATGGGACGATCCAGACAGCCGTAGAGGCGACAAAATTAGGAGCTTTTGATTTTTTGGAGAAGCCGCTTCACCGGGAAAGAGTTCTCTTAAGCATAAGGAATGCATTAAGCCAGAAAAATTTGCGCCGTGAATGTCAAGATTTAAAAAAGAAAGCAGAGAAAAAATACGATTTAATAGGAAATCATCAACTAATGAAGAAGCTTTGGGAAGAAATATTGAAGATTGCTCCAACCAATGCAACTGTCCTGATTCATGGAGAAAGCGGAACCGGAAAAGAACTTATAGCACGTGCGATTCACAGTCGTAGCCTTCGGGCGAACGAACCGTTTATCCAAGTGAATTGTGCGGCTATTCCTGAGGAGCTTATTGAGAGCGAGTTGTTCGGCCACGTTAAAGGTGCCTTCACTGGGGCAACAGAAAAAAAAGTTGGCAAGTTCGAATTGGCTGATGGAGGAACAATATTTCTGGATGAAGTTGCAGATATGAGCATAAAAACACAGGCCAAAGTGCTGCGGGTTCTTGAGGAAGGAGAAGTGCAAAAAGTTGGGTCAAGCAAGATTCAGAAAGTAGATGTAAGAATTATCGGAGCTACAAATAAGGATTTGAAAAAGGAAATTAAAGATGGAAATTTCCGTGAAGACTTATATTTCCGCTTGAATGTGGTTCCTGTTTATACGCCTGCATTGCGGGAAAAGAAAGAAGATATTCCTTTATTGATTGAGTATTTTTGCCATATATATGCCGAAGAAAATAATTTCAAGGTGAAAAAATTCTCTGACGAAGCCTTGGAAGCTATGATAAAATATCCATGGAAGGGCAATGTGCGTGAGTTAAAGAATGTTGTAGAACGGCTGATAATCATGACAGAATCTGATGTTATCCAAAAAAAGGATTTGCCCGAGCAGATTAAAGGTGAGCTACGTATATACTTACCAGAGAGCCAGACAATAAGAAGTCTTAAGGAATTCAAGGATATTGCTGAAAAGGAGTTTATACTTGCAAAACTTGAGGAAAATGATTGGAATATCTCTAAGACTGCAAGGGAGATTGAAACTCCACGAAGCAATTTATATAAGAAACTTGAGCAATATAGCATAAAAATAAAGGCTGGAGTAGGCGAGGTGGTTGCTCCTTTGTCTCTTTTGAAGGGCAAAGGGGAGGAAAGTCCGAACTCCAAAGAGCAGGATGGTCGCTAACAGCGACTCCGGGCAACCGGAGGAAAGTGCCACAGAAAACATACCGCCCTGCGAGAGCGGAGAATCGTCCCTTTCGCGGAGTAAGGGTGAAATGGTGAGGTAAGAGCTCACCGCCTTGGTGGCGACATCAGGGGCATGGCAAACCCCATCCGGAGCAAGACCAAATTGGCCCCGGTTGAGGCGGCTCGTCTCGAGGGGCGGGTAGGTCGCTTGATTCCTTGAGCAATCAAGGAGCCAGACAAATAACCACCCACGCTTATAGCAAGCGGGAACAGAATTCGGCTTATGTCCTGCTCCAGTCTTAAAATATAACTACTTGTTATAAAAAATTGATTTTTTACGTTTTTTATAACCAGTAGTTAAGAAGATGAAGTTCATTAAAAAACAGGCAAAGAAATTAAAGCCTGTCTGATTAAAACAAGAATACTCCCGGGGTTAATGCCTAATTGAAACACTTCGTAAACACAAAGAAACATCACAAGAAATAATGCTGGGTTTTCTTTATAGACGTCAACAGTATGAAATGGTTCTTTCATATACATGTAAACGATAATGCGAAGGTAGTAAAAGACTGAGACCAAGCAAGTTAAGACAGAAATAATGACCAAAGGCACAAGGCCTTGCCGAACAGCAGCAGAAAACACATAAAACTTGGCAAGGAATCCGCCTGTTGGAGGAAAGCCAGCCAGTGAAAATAAAAATACAGAAAACAAAGCGCCAATCCATGGATATTGGAAGCCAATGCCTGAGTAGTCATCCAGCTCGAGGAATTCTTTATTTTTCTTAGATAAAGCGATTACTGCTGAAAAGGCACCGATATTCATGAATAAATATACGACCAGATAGAACATGAGGCTGGTATAATCTTGAGCTAAAACCGCTACCATCAGATATCCGCCATGGGCAATGCTTGAATAAGCAAGGATTCTCTTTATGTTAGTTTGGCGTAATGCTGCGAGGTTTCCAATAATCATTGTAAGTACAGCAATAACCCAAAGGAGCCAGAAAATGGCTTGTGAACTTTCAAGTGAGTGCCAGTATATATGAAAAAATCTCAAAAATACGGCAAAACCTGCAGCTTTTGGCCCTATGGAAAAGAATGTTGTTACTGGAGTAGGAGCTCCTTCATAGACATCAGGCGCCCACATATGAAACGGAGCAAGGGCTATTTTAAAGCCAAAACCAGCAAGAACCAGCCCTAAGCCCATAAAACCAATAAGCTTAAATGATGTTCCTGATTGAAGATGCTGAACGATTGCCAGAAGAGATGTAGAATGAGAAATCCCAAAAAGAAAAGCCATGCCGAAAACAAGGAACGCAGAGGCAAAACTGCCTAAGAGAAAATACTTAATCGCTGATTCGGATGACCTCACATCTTTAAGGCGGAATCCTGCTAATATGTAACTTGAGATAGATAAAAGTTCGAGACCCAAGAAGATGATAAGAAGATCTGTGGAAGAGACCATAATCATCATGCCTGAAAGAGCAAATAAAATAAGGGCAAAAAATTCACCATGGTTGGCTTCTTGTAGAAAAAGATATTTAAGTGAAATCAAAATAACAAATCCAATAGTCAGAAGAGATATAATATAGAAAAATATAGAGAGATTATCCAGGTGGAGAGATCCGTTAAAATAAGAATAATCCTTATTCCAGAAACTTGTGCAAATAATTCCGCAGATAACAAGAAATGTTAGAGAAATGTATCCCAGATAGCTTTTATTTTCCCTGTTAAGGAAAACCTCGAGAATCAATAAAAATAGTGAGCCCACAACCACGGTCAGGAGTGGAACTGCAGCCATGATGCTGTTCATTGTGAATTCACTTCCTTATTGTCTTGATGTTTTTCTTTCCATGTATTAGGGTTAATTGCCGTATCAAGAAAAAAGGTTTTATCTATGTGCTCATTTGTGAAGAACTTTTCTTTTCTTTGGATTTGTTTCAAGAGGTGATTTACTGAAACATCCATCTTCCTCAAGAATGGCCCTGGATAGATGCCCATCCAAAAAACCAGGATGATGATGGGAACAAAATAGCAGATTTCTCTTTTGTTTAGATCCTTGAATGAGTTGATTTTTTCATTGGTGATAGGGCCTTGCATGACTCTCTGAAACATCCACAGGAGATAGACAGCAGACAGTATGACCGTAGATGCTGCAAGAATTGCAAAAACCGTATTGGATTTAAAGATGCCAAAAAGGCAGAGGATTTCGCCCACAAATCCATTCAGCCCTGGAAGCCCAAGAGAAGAAAGTATAAAAACTAAAAAGAATGCCGAGAAAATAGGCATCTGTCTGCTTACTCCCCCATAATCTTTTATTACGTGTGTATGAGAACGTTCGTAGAGAATACCAACGCAAAGAAATAGCGCTCCTGTGCTAAGGCCGTGATTCAACATTTGATAAATAGCCCCTTCCACAGATATGGTGTTCAATGCAAACACAGAAAGCATGATAAGGCCCATATGGCTGACACTGGAATAAGCTACGAGTGATTTTACATTCTTCTGGATGAGAGCCATTAGCCCTCCATAGAGAATACCGATTAAGCTTAATACAGCAAGAAATGGCAGAAGCCTTTGTGTAGCATCAGGAAAGAGAGGAAGGGCAAATCGCAGGAAACCGTAAGCTCCCATTTTAAGAAGCACAGCAGCCAGCAGAACCGAGCCGGCTGTTGGGGCTTCCACATGTGCATCAGGCAGCCATGTATGGAATGGAATCAAAGGCACCTTAATTGCAAAAGCAATAGCAAATGCTAAGAAAAGCCATATTTGAATTCTGGGATTAAGGATAATTTTGTAATAATCAAAGATATTGAGGGAATACGTTCCAGTGGCCTTGAAATAAATTGAATACAATATAAAAATCGCCACCAGCATCAGCAGGCTTCCGAGCATTGTAAAAAGCACAAATTTTAAAGTTGCATAAATACGCCGCTGTCCTCCCCAGATTCCTATGATGAAATACATCGGGATGAGCATGGCCTCCCAGAAAACATAAAATAGAAACAAATTCAATGAGACAAACACTCCAATAATTCCTGTCTCAAGCATAAGAATAAAAATAAGGTATTCTTTCTCACGTCTTTGGATATATTTCCAGGAGGAGAGGATAGCAACAGGCATCAAGAATGTTGTGAGGAGCACGAGAAAAAGACTGATGCCGTCAATTCCTACATGGTATTCTATGCCGTAACCTATCCAGGTAGTTTTTTCGACAAATTGGGGTGAAGACGTTTGAGAATTAAAATTGAAATAAAGAAGGAGAGAAATGAGAAAATTTACAAGCGAAATGATAAATGCCATAGAGAACAGGAGGGCTCTTTTCTCTCTTGAAATAAAGATAAAAAGAATTGCTCCTCCAATGGGAAGAAACGTAACAATGCTTAGAATTGGTATATTCATTTTTTAAAACAAGAGATAACCTAAAAAGAGAGCTACTCCAAGGAGAAACACAAGAGCATAGTCTTTGATAAATCCAGTTTGCAGATAGCATATAAGTTTTCCGAAAGACCCAGTGGCAGAAGCTGTTTCATTTACAGCTCCATCAATGATTTTTAAATCAAATTTATTGTATATTTGTTCAGATCCTCTAACGAGGGGGCGGACAAAGAGAGCATCGTATGCCTCGTCCACATAATATTTGTTGTACAACAACCTGTAAATAAAAGGAAAGCGTGTGGCAAAAGTATGTGGAAATTGAGGCCTTTTTATGTAAGAGAGATAGGCAAGATAGAGCCCCAAAATAGCCAAAAAGGATGAAATAAGGATAAGTGCCAATTCAGCACCTAAACTTACGTGGACTTCGCGGCCACGACTGAAAATAGGCTGCAGGAAACAGCTGAACCAATCAAGTTTTTTCCCAAAAACTGCAGGAACCCCAGCATAGCCCGCAACAACAGAGAAAAACGCAAGGATAACAAGCGGGACAGTCATCACAGGAGGAGATTCGTGAAGAAGCATTTTTGCCTCAGGAGTTATACGTTCTTTTCCATGAAAAGTCAGGAAAATCAGTCGAAACATATAGAATGCGGTTAGAATAGTTCCCAGAACTCCAATGGTCCATACAAAGTATTGCCCATTAGTAAAAGCTTTGGTGAGGATGGCATCTTTAGAGAAAAAACCAGAGAAAAAAGGAATTCCAGAGATAGCAATTGCTCCGATAAGAAAAGCGGGGTAGGTGATAGGTAGGTATTTTTTAAGCCCTCCCATTTTGCGCATGTCCGCTTCTCCAGAGAGAGCATGCATGACACTTCCTGCAGCCAGGAATAAAAGACTTTTAAAAAATGCGTGTGTGTAAAGATGAAACATTCCTGCAGAATAAGCGCCGACACCGCAACCTATAAACATATACCCGATTTGCGAAATCGTGGAATACGCAAGTACGCGTTTAATGTCATTTTGTGTCAGTGCCATGGTGGCAGCATAGATTGCAGTCAATGCGCCTATGAATGCGATAATATGAGATGCAGTCCCAGAGAAGGAGTAGAGAAAATTCATTCTTGCAACCATGTATACTCCTGCTGTCACCATGGTAGCTGCATGTATGAAAGCACTGACAGGCGTTGGCCCTTCCATTGCATCGGGAAGCCATACGTAAAGTGGAATCTGGGCTGATTTTCCTGTTGCTCCGGCAAAAAGCAGGATTCCAACTACTGTGGCAAATCCTGTAGATATGGAACCTCTTGAAATAGCTGTGTTGATTGCTGTAAATTCTCCAGAGCCGATATGAAAAAAGATGAAAAGAATGCCAATAAGGAAGGCTGCATCTCCGATTCGGTTGACAATAAACGCTTTTTTTCCTGCTTGAGCAGCAGAATGTTTTTCAAACCAGAATCCTATGAGAAGATATGAACAAAGGCCGACTCCTTCCCATCCGACAAACATTAGTACGATGTTTGATGCCATAACAAGGATAAGCATGGCAAAAGTAAAAAGATTGAGGTAGGCAAAATAACGTGAATAGCTTTTGTCTTCTGCCATGTAGCCGGTCGAATAAATGTGAATAAGGAAACCGACTACAGTAACTATAAGTACCATTATGGCAGATAATGGGTCGAATTGGAGGGAAAAATCAGCTTTAAAGCCGTGTGTGGGAATCCATGTAAATAGTTTTTTAACCAGAGGATAGTTTTCAGCTCCTATTTTAAGAAGCCCAGCAAATGAAATAACAGAAATGCACAAAGAAATGAAAATTGTAGAACAAGCGATAAAGGACACATGTTTTTTGGAAAGCTTATGGCCGAGAAGCACTAAAACGAGTGAACCCAGGGCAGGAAAAAATGGAATCATCCAGAAAATCTCTGTCATTTTAACCTTTCATTACCTGAATGTCTTCTGTTCTTATGGTCTTTTTCTGTCTGAAAATGAGAAGGATTATAGCAAGCCCGACAGCAGCTTCGGCTGCGGCAACAGTAATGACGAAAAGGACAATGATTTGTCCGTCAATTATGCCTATGGCCTTTGTCAATGCAATAAAAGCAAGGTTTGCTGCATTAAGCATCACCTCAACAGCCATGAACATTGTGATTAAATCTCTTTTGATGAAAAAAGCGATGATTC
Organism: Candidatus Aminicenantota bacterium; assembly: GCA_014859315.1. Taxonomy (GTDB): domain Bacteria; phylum Acidobacteriota; class Aminicenantia; order Aminicenantales; family Aminicenantaceae; genus Kmv29. Next base: position 55,201 of record JACUUK010000001.1, on the reverse strand, counting down.
CCAGTACAAAAATGATTAAACTCAAGATGATAAAGTAAATCGGCTGTATCATTCCTCTTCTCTTTTTTTTGCTAACACGATTGCACCTACAATAGCGGTAACTATTAATACTGAGGTAATCTCAAAGGGATAGATATATTTTGTAAAAAGAATGTGGCCCAGGGCTGTTGGATTGCCAATTTCTTTTGTTGCTGGAGTCTTTAAAAAACAGATTGCTTTGCTCAAAGAAAAAGCAAATTCAGCAGCTAAAACAAGGCTTATTCCAACAGACAGGTAAAGAGTCCATCGATTTTTCTCAGGGGGGATTCCCTTGCGTACGTCTATCATCATGATTACAAATAAAAAGAGGACAACGATAGCGCCAGCGTAAATTATTATCTGCACAACTGCGACAAATGGTGCATCAAGGAGAGAAAAGAGTCCGCCCATTGCGGTAAATGCTACAACAAGGCAAAGAGCATTGTATATTTGATTTTTAGAAAGTATGAAGCCAAGGATAGAGATGACACAAATTAAAGCAAGCAGGAAAAAAAGGAATTGCGCCATTTTTGAATTTCCAATTATATTTTTTGGTTTCATACGATGTCAAGCTACTATCAACAAGATAAGCATTCTGTTTGACAAGTCTGATATATTTGCTATAATAAACTCGACATTGCGGGGTAGAGCAGTCTGGTAGCTCGTCGGGCTCATAACCCGGAGGTCGTTGGTTCAAATCCAACCCCCGCTACCACTTTTAAATCCTCCCATTAGAAACATTTCAATTTAGATACACGCACCTAATTCCGTATTCTTATCTTTTCTTTTTATATGTGGCTTACTGTTCATAAGAACCATTATAATCATTTCTTAGAATTTCTTTCCCAAGAGTGCACCAAAAATGGAATAGACCCATTTTATATGTGATATGTGTGGCAAAAGTAATTGCTTTGATAGTGCCATAATGGTGTCCTTTGTTAGTTAAAAAAGAGAGAATTGATTCATCTTGAGACATACTAAAACAATGAGCATATTTGTAGTTGAATTTTTAAATATAATGGAAATATAATTATTATATAAAATATGATGGAGATAGTAAGAGTTGAATTGCAAAACTCCAATGGGAGTATTGTTTTGAATTGTATCAGGCTTAAGAAGGCGGTTACATTTTTTGGGCAAGTCCAAATAAATATAGCACGTTTGTGAGATAAATAAACGAAATAATTTAATGGAGAGAGATAATTTATGAATTCGAAGAAAATACCAGGATTAAAAATAGGTGAACTTGAGACTAAAATACCAATCATTCAAGGAGGAATGAGTGTTGGCATCTCTTTATCGGGTTTAGCTTCAGCTGTTGCGAATGAAGGTGGGATTGGAGTTATTGGTGGTGCTGGCATCGGTATGCTTGAACCTGATTTCAGTGCAAATTTCAGAAAAGCAAACAAAAGAGCCTTGAGAAAAGAAATAAGAAAAGCGAAAGAAATGACCGATGGGATTATTGGAGTTAATTTAATGATAGCTCTTTCAGATTTTGATGATCTTGTATTGGTTGCAATAGAGGAAAGCGCGGATTTAGTTTTCCTTGGTGCAGGACTTCCATTAAAGAATCTAAGGGCATTACAATTGGATGGATTGAGGAAGGTTTCAACTAAGTTTGTTCCTATAGTATCTTCTGCGAGGGCCGCTGAAATTATATTTAGATATTGGGCAAAAAACTATAATCATATTCCAGATGCAGTTGTCGTAGAAGGCCCCTTAGCAGGTGGGCATCTCGGTTTTAAGAAAGAACAGATTGAAAGTCCTGATTATGCACTGGAAAAGATATTACCTGAGGTTGTTTCTGTAATAAAACCCTTTGAAGAGCAATTCAGCAGAAATATTCCTATAATTGCAGCGGGAGGTATATATACAGGAGCAGATATCTATAAATTCATACAGTTGGGAGCTCAAGGAGTGCAGATGGCAACCAAGTTTGTTGCAACTCACGAGTGCGATTCCTCCATAAAGTTCAAAGAGGCTTACATAAATTGTAAAAAATATGATCTTATTATTATTGATAGCCCAGTAGGATTGCCAGGAAGAGCAATAAGAAATCAATTTCTTGAAGATGTTTCTAATGGAATTAGAAAACCATTTAAATGCCCCTGGAAATGCTTGAGAACTTGTGACTTCAGAAGAGTGCCATACTGTATTGCCCTTGCATTAACCAACGCTAAAACAGGAAATCTTGAAGATGGATTTCCCTTTGCTGGTGCAAATGCATATCGTGTAGATAAAATCGTCTCTGTTAAAGAACTAATTGAGACTTTATTGAAAGAATATGAACAGGCAGATTACTGACACTCTCAATCACTTATGCTGCAGTGAAATAATATGGCCAATTTCTTCATTCATCTTTAAATATAAATATCTTTTTATTTGAGTTTAAACACAACTGTTATTGTGAATACAACTTTATGGGGTTTGCCATCCTTAATAAAGGGCTCGTACTTCCACTGTTTAACTGTATCTATAGCAGCCTGATCTAACAAAGGATCAACGCTTTTTAACACTTGCACAGCTTCTACATTGCCCTTCTCATCTGTTCTGGCACTGAGAATAACAACGCCTTGAATTTTTGCCTCTCTCGCTTCTTCCGGATAAATAGGGCTCACTCTTTTTATGAGACGAGGAGGTTTTATCTCTCCTTCTGCCTTCACCGCGCCTTTGGCAAATTCTTCATATGCCTCTCTCGCTTCTTCCGTATAAATAGGGCTCACTCTTTTTATGAGACGAGGAGGTTTTATCTCTCCTTCAACAACACCTACCAGCCGGGTTTCTGATGTATGAAAGGAGAGAAAATAGGGCTTTCCCTGAACATCCTCAAACCCGAATACAGCAATGTTTTTCTCGGGTAAGATGATTTCTGTATCCAATAAATTGATTTTGCCCTTTTCACTCTGTTCAAAGACTTCGATTCTGAATTGACTCTTCCTTACTGGAGAGACAGGTGTTATTAAAAGCAAATACTCTTTACTGTCTAAACGGAAGATATGAAAAATCTTGTCCGAATATTTTGATTTCCACCTCAAGTCTGCCTCGGTGATTAAGCTCACTTCTTTCAAATTGAAAATTTTCTTAATCTGCTTCTGTTCTTCAGCCAATTCAAATTTCGATTTAATACTGGCTGTCACAGTGGGTTGTAAATACGATGAAGTGACAAATTGAGGGGGTTCAGCCATTCCTTCCCTTACGCCTGCAAAAAATCTTATCTTAATGTCCAGGTTGACATCAGCTTTTAGGGGAACAAAAGATAAACCCATTAGAAAAATTGTACCTAATAATAAAGTTTTCTTATTCATAGAAATCCTCCTTTAAATATTTTTTTCAGCCCAGACGACAATCATTTCTGAGTCATGAGGCTGAAAAAGAAAGGCGCGAGCCGGTTTGTTTTCAATCCTTATATAATTAATCTGGAACCTCTCGACAAGATTCTCTTTTAAATAAGTCTTATCAAGAGCAAGAGTGCGATAAAACCAGATCCCGGCTGCTGCGGCTATAAGAAAACTGGCTATTCCAAAAGCCCATTTCAATCGAAACCAAAGAGAACGCGGTTTTTTTCTTTTCTCCTGGTTAAGTTTTTTCTTTATTTCAGGCCATACACCTTCAATGCTTCCTGCTTCGCTTTCCTCAATCAAGAAAGGCTTAACTTCTTCAATGCTTGCCAATTTTTTCTGACACGAAGGACATTTTTGGATATGGCTGCTAATCAGAAAATCTTGCCAGCACTTCAAGGGTAAAATAAAAAATAAAAAATTAATCGCCTTGCATCGAAGCATTTTCTTTCTCCAATTTTGCCTTGATTTTTCTTCGAGCTTTGAAAAGGTGAACCCGGGCAGTGCTCGAAGAACACTTCATCACACTGGCAATCTCTTCGCTTTTATATCCTTCCTTAGCCCATAAGAAAAGCACTGTTCTCTCTTTAGGGCTTAACTCTTTTAAAGTACCTTTAATCACAGACCGAAGTTCAAAAGAGTTTGAATTATTTGTGTTATCTGACCGAAAAGAATCACTTTTTGCCATCTTAAAAAACTTATAAAAACGTCGCCTTTTCCTCAAATAATCAAGGCAGCGATTGTAAAGGATGGAATAGAACCAGTTGGAAAAACTCTTTTTAAAATCAAACTTACCCAGATTGAGATAGGTATTAATAAATGCATCCTGGCAGGCATCTTCGGCATCCTCCTGATTTCCAAGAATATTTAAAGCAAGAGACATGGCCTTCCATCTGTACTTATCCAAAATTTTCCTAAACTCATCCACCTCTCCCTCAAGGCAGTTCTTTATTAACTGTTTATCATCCATATAGTTTTGTATTACATATTATATTACGCTTGACATGAAAATATGTTTATAAATGTTGCTAACATAAAGCAGTTTTTACCTTTTGCCTTGACATACCATAATCAGTTATTTTGACATTATTTTGTTCTTATGATATTAGCAATGAAACTTGTATGAAGAAAAAAACTAAGAAAAGAGGTTAATTTAATGTCAGAAAAGGCAAGATTTCCAAAGTCATTCTGGGCAGCCAATTCAATTGAACTTTTTGAAAGAGCTGCATATTATGCGGTTGCATCTTTTGTTGTAATTTATCTTCATGAAATTCTCGGAATGTCTCCGACAAAAGCAACTTTCCTGAATGGGACAATTCTATGGGGTCTAATTTATTTCATGCCGATTTTGAGTGGGACATTAGCTGATAGATTCGGTTTTAAAAAATCTCTTTCTCTAGCTTTTAGTTTGGTCGTCGTTGGATATTTTATCATGGGAACTGTCCAAAAGTTCTGGCCAACAATTTTAGGAAAAAGCCCTGCATTAATAGATTATACATTGCCAATTGTCATTGGAATTGTATTTATCGGGATTGGAGGGTCTTTTGTAAAACCATGTATTGCAGGAACCGTCCAGAAGACCTCAGGAAAATTTTCCACTCTTGGCTTCGGAATATTTTATATGACAATAAATGTTGGTTCAGTGATGGGGAGGATCGTGTCTTATTTTGTCAGAATAAATTTCGGAATACCTTCCATATTTACCTATGTTGCTACGGCCTTTGCTTTCATAGGGCTGCTTGTCATTCTTTTTATTTACAAGGAGCCTGAATATAATGAAACAGAGGAGAAAAAAGATATTCAAAAACCAAAGACATTGGGGCAGGCCCTCCTGGGTATGTTCATAGTCCTTAGAAATTTAAAATTTGTTTTCTTCCTCATTATTATTGGCTTTTTCTGGTTTATTTATGTTCAAATTTACAATCTGATTCCATTGTTCTTGAGGTATATTGACCCGAATGCGGCTGTTGAGCTTTATACTCTTGTAAATCCTGTTATGATTGTTTGTTTCCAGCTTTTAATCACAAAACTTTCGAAGAACTGGACTCCATTAAAATCCATCATGTTGGGGATTGGAGTCACAGTTGCAGGAATACTCCTCAATGTACTTCCTTTTGTATTTGGAATGAATCCTTTTGGAAAAACTTCTCTCCTCGTCTTGGTTCTTCCAGTTGCTGGAGTATTCATAGCGCTTTCTATAGGTTCTATGGCTGTAGGGGAAATGCTTACATCTCCGCGGATATATCAATATATAGGTGCTATTGCACCAAAAGGCCAGGAGGGGCTTTACTTGGGTTACTCCAATCTTCCTATAGCTTTAGGAACGATCGTAGGAGCCCCGATTGGCGGAATTCTATTTGAGCACTTTATTTCCCATTCGACTTCAGAAACACTGCCTGGTAATGCCATTATTATGTGGTCGATTGTAGCTTTCATGGGAATAATATCTCTTATTGGTGTATACATTTACGATAAATACCTTATAAAAGAAAAATAAATATCGAAACATATTTTTTTGTGATGAGCTATGGATAAGGTTCATCACAATAATGGATACCTGGGTAGATAAAAGCAGAAAGGAAAAGATGAATTTGAGGGGATAGCGTCGCATACTCCATCCCCTCAAATTCATCCGATCATTACTCCTTAACAAAGTACTTCTATATTATAGGTACTCATTATTGTTATGAGCTATGGATAAGAAGAGTGATTTAAGTCCAATAATAAAGGTGAATTCCAATTTAATTTATTTAGTATAAATAAGTTAACTCAGCCCGACAACAAAAAAAATCAATAGTAAAATATCATTCAATCTAATCTCGTTAGAACCATTAAATTCATTAATAAATAATTATTTAATGCGATAAATATTACATAAGATCAGAAAAAATAATAAAAAATATCAATTTATTTTCAGTTTTTTAAAAGTTCGTGCGACTAAATAAATTAGAATGGAAAACTGTATAAAAAAGCACAAGATTAAAAATAAAAAGGTGAAGTCAATAAGGAGAGCCCCAAAAGTTCTAATTGTCGAAGACGAGACGATTATAGCCACGGATATTCAGTATATCCTTGAAAATTTAGGTTTCCATGTGTCTGATATTGTATCCACAGGAGAAGAATCAATTGAAAGAGCATCACGTATGCATCCGGATGTTATTTTGATGGATATCAAGTTGAAAGGCAAAATAGATGGCATCAGTGCTGCAGAGCATATCTATAAACAATTCCGAATTCCTATTGTGTATATTTCTGCTTATGGAGATGATGATACTTTAAAAAAATTCCAGAGTGTCAAATGTTATGGCTTTTTGAATAAACCTTTTGAGGAGAATGAATTAAAAACAGCGATTGAGGCTATCTTAACAAAAAACAGAAGATTAAATAATTAAGCCAATATTTATTCCTTCCTCTACGAAATAAAAATTTAAAAAAGACTGTAAAATTTATTATGATGCCAGATTTTCTGTTAAAGAAATTTCCAAAATAATTTACCAGTATATTTACAAACACTTGAGAAATGGATAATATCATAGGAAATAAATAGAAGAAGGAAAGATGGAAAATTGGTTTGTTCTAAACACACGTCCAAAAAAAGAATTTCAAGTTGAGAAATTGTTTAAAGAAGGGGGAATCAAAGTCTATGCCCCTAAATATAAGTTTGAGGAAAGGATAAAGCCTTTTTTCCCTGGATATGAGTTTATTTATTTTGATTATCCGTTGCAGTATCGCCTTGTGAAGTTCACAAGAGGGGTTAAAAAGGTTGTAGGAAATTCAGAAGGCCCTATCCCTGTTCCTGAGATGGTGATTGAAGAAATTCAGGCGAGAGAAATCAATGGGCTTATTGAATTGAATAAATACGGACAAGAGCCAGATTTGAATGACGAGATTGAAGTAATGGAGGGTCCTTTCAAAGGGCTTCGAGGGCTATTTAAAAAAGAATTGAGTGAAAATGACCGGGTGCTGATTCTACTGAACTATGTGTCTTACCAGGGACAATTGATAATTGAAAAAAAGAAGATAAAAAAAGTCTTTAAAACAATCTAAAGTTTTTTTCCCCCTGTGAATTGACAATTTTTTTGAATTCCAATAAATTGCAGTTTAAAATCAATTAGAAAGAGAGTGAATTATGGAAGAAATATCCTTTTTAGACTTAAAAGCGCAATACCAAAGCATTAAGCAAGAAATCGACAAAAAAATACTCGAGGTAATATCTTCTCAGAGATTTGTTTTAGGCCCTGAGGTGGAAAATCTGGAAAAAGAGTTAGCTGCATACAGCGGAACAGAATTTGCCGTTGGTGTGTCCTCGGGGTCTGATGCCCTTATTATTTCTCTAATGGCAATTGGTATTGGAAAAGGAGATGCGGTAATAACATCTCCTTTTACTTTCTTTGCCACTGCTGGTGCCATTTCACGGCTTGGAGCACGGCCTATTTTCTGTGACATTGATCCAGATACTTATAATTTATCACCTGTCAAACTGGCAGAACTTCTTGAAAAAGAAGGAACTGAGTTTAACGGGCAGAAAATAAAGGCAATAATCCCTGTACATCTGTATGGCCAGGTTGTTGATATGGATCCTATCAATGAATTAGCAAAGAATTACCACTTGTGTGTGATTGAAGATGCTGCACAGGCAATTGGCTCGGAATATCCTTCCAAAAAAGGAATAAAAAAGGCATGTTCTATTGGAGATATGGGGATTCTTTCGTTCTTTCCTACCAAGAATTTGGGTGGATTTGGCGATGGGGGAATGGTTCTTACGAACAATAAGGAATTAACTGATAAGCTTAAACTCCTACGTATGCATGGTTCTCGGAATAAATATTTTTATGAAATACTTGGCGGGAATTTTCGCCTGGATGCGATACAGGCCGCTATTCTTCGGGTTAAGTTGAAACATCTGGACTCCTGGCAGGAAATGAGAAGAAAAAATGCTTCAAGCTATGCACAACTTTTCCAGGAAGCAGAACTTTTGGATGATGGGTTTGTGATACTCCCAAGAAATGTTTATAAAGATAAAGGGTTGACGAATTATCACACTTACCACCAGTATGTGATTCGGGCAAAAAACAGAGACAATCTTATGGAATTTCTTGAATCCAGGAAAGTACCGACAGCCATCTATTACCCGCTCTCACTTCATCTCCAAAAATGTTTTTCTGGGCTCGGTTACAGCGAAGGAGATTTTCCTGTTTCAGAAAAAGCCAGTGCCGAGGTGTTGGCTTTACCAGTTTATCCAGAGCTGCCAGCAAGCCACCAGGAATATATTGTGGCTTCCATAAAAGAATTCTATAAAGGAAAGAATTAGGTAAGTTAGAATGTGTGGAATTTTCGGAATAATTTTTAATGAGAATCGTGAAGATTTAGGACAGATCCTTCTTCAGGCGGGAAGGAGGCTTACATACAGGGGCTATGATTCTGTGGGTATGGCTGTGTTCGGAAATGATTTTATCCGTTTGGAAAAAGATGTTGGAGAAATTGAAGAAGTCAACAGAAAGTTCGATTTTGAAACCTTTAAGGGTTATAAAGGAATTATCCAATTACGCTGGGCAACATTCGGTGCTCCTTCAAAGGAAAATTCACAGCCGCACTTCGACTGTTCAAGGAATATGGTGGGTGCTCATAACGGTAACATCGTAAATACAAAGGAACTTATTCAAGGGTTCAGTGAAAAAGGCCATGTCTTCTTGGGAGAAAATGACGGGGAGGTGGTTGTCCATGTTGTAGAAGATTGCTACAAAGAGATGTGCGATATGAATTTAGCGATTCAAAAAGCTGGTGATATTTTAAAAGGAGATTATGCCTATGCTATAACTGTGAAGGAATCCGGCAAGATGTATTGTGTCAAGAAGTTTTCTTCTCTTTATTTAGGAGTGGGTGAGGGCTTTGTTTGCTGCTCTTCAGATTTGCCTTCCATTATTCCTTTAACAAAAAACATTGTACCTCTCTATGATGGAGAATATGTGGAGTTTAGCTCGGATGATTTCCGAATCAGAAAATTGACATCTGGAGAGGAGGTAACACGTCATCCCAAGAAATACGATTTGGATATAGAGCAAGCACAAAAAGGAGAATTTCCCCATTTTATGCTTAAAGAAATTCATGAACAGCCTGAAAAAGCTCAAGCATTGATAAATTTCTTTGGAGAATCGAGTCATGCATCTGAATTCTGTAATGCTTTAAGCCAGGAATCCAAGGTATATCTCACTGGTTCTGGGACGTCATATAATGCCTGTGTTCTGGGATCTTATTATCTAAACAAAATCGCTGGTGTTGAAGCCATCCCGGTTATTGCAGGTTCATTCAGAGAACTTTTAGGGCATGCAGATCTTCGAAAGGATGCATATATTCTTGTTTCTCAGAGTGGAGAAACAAAAGAAGTCATCAATGTGTTGAATTTACTGAAAGAAAAACAAGCTGAGAAGATTTTTGCAATTGTGAATGTCCTTGGCTCTTCGCTTCAGCTTCGTGTTGATAAATATCTTCCTTTGCTTTCAAATATTGAAATTAGTGTCCCGGCAACAAAAACTTTCACAAATCAGGTGATTTTGTTTTTGTATCTTGCGATGGAGCTTAGTAAGCTAAAAAATATGCCAACACATGGTTTGGAACAGGGAATTAAAAAAATTCCTTCATTGATTCAGGAAACTCTTGAAATGACTTCAGGCAAATGCAGGAAAATTGCTAAGGAATTAGCAGAAAGCAAATACCTTTATTATCTTGGTTATGGAATCAATTATGGGGCTTGTTTAGAGGCTGCTCTTAAGATGAAAGAAATAACATATATCCCTTGTGAAGGGATGTATTCTTCAGAATTTAAGCATGGTCCCTTGGCTATTATTGAAAAGAGTGACTGGGTTCTTTTCATCTCTACGATTGAAGATTCCTATATGACTCTTTCTCACATCAACGAAATAAGCTGCCGTGGAGGAAAAATCTGTACGATCGCCCCCCCAGAAGATTCTCTTGGGGCTAATTCCGATGAATACATTGAGCTTCCGACAGCCGATTATTTTTTGAGCCCTTTATTAGCGGTTATTGTTTCACAGCAGATAGCTTACTTTGTCAGTCAGGAGAAGGGAATTAACCCCGACCAGCCCCGTAACATCAGTAAAACTCTTACAGTGGATTAATAATCGTAAGCTTAGTTGTTAATTTATTTAATTTTGTCTTTAATTTTGTTGTTGGGATGGGCTAATTTATTCATTATGAAGAGGATAGCTAATAAAATTACTTGATTTCTTTTATTTCTTGAAGAAATTCGGATATAAGATTTAATCCGGTTATGAATTCTTCTTTTTCATTACCGATTCCCAAACGGATATAATTGTCCATACCAAAACAATCTCCAGGGATAATGAAAACACTTTTTTCTTCACGAAGTTTTGTACAAAGTTCAGTGGAATTAATTTCCAGGTTATACCGCATAAAGGCCATCCCGCCTGCACGGGGAGGAATAAAATTAAAAAGGTCTTGGTGTTTCTTTACAAATGTTTTTACCTCTTCCAGATTTTCATTCAGTATTTTTCGGCTCCTGCTTAAAACTTTTTTTCTCATCTCTGGCTGTAATACAACTGTGGCAATATAATGGCTGAGGATTCCTGCGGTAATCGTTGTGTAATCGTGATATTTCCATGCTTTCTCTATTATATCTTTAGGGCCCACCAGCCAGCCGATCCTCAATCCTGGAAGAGCATATGCTTTTGATAGGCTGGAACTTATAATTACTTTTTCGTACAATCCACTAAAAGAAGGCGATTCTATGCCATTGAGCTCTGAACCCCGGTATATTTCATCAGCATGAATCCAGGCATCTACTTCCATGGCAATACGGACAATCTCCTCCATATCATGCTGGCTCATGATTGCTCCAGTGGGATTATTGGGGTTGCAGACTGAGATTATCTTTGTTTTTTGGGATACAAGTCTTTTTAACTCTTCAATGTCAGGCCCCCAATTTAGTTCCTCGCGAAGAGGAAAAGTCTTGACAGAAACTCTATTTGAATGTGCGATCCCCCGGATTTGCATGTAATTAGGAACCATTAAGATTAATTCATCACCTGGATCTAAAAGACTCCAGGTTAAGATAAAATTTGCTTCTGCTGCTCCATTTGTCACTATAACATTATCTAAATCAGTCCTTGGATAAAGGCGGCTGATTGTCTCTCTGAGTTCAATGGAGCCGTTTGTCTGTCCGTAACCAATTCGGATAGACAAAAGCTTGGCAATTTCTTTTTCGCCAAGGAGTTCTGTGAGTGTGTACGGCAGAAGTCCGCTTTCTGTGAGGTTGTGTTTCACTCTGTTCTCCCATAAAGATTGAGTCCTTTCGAGCTCAAAGGTTTCGATTTTCATTCTGGTCTCCTTTTTGTATTCACGTATTTATTTTCCCGCTGTCCTTGTAACCCTTAATGTTTTTTTAATATGTTTTTTAAATTATCTATGCTAATTTTTGAACCGCTAATGATTAACACAACGGTTTTATTTTTAAGGCGGTTATTTTCTTTAACATAAGCTGCGATGGATAAAGCGGCTGCTCCCTCAATAAGCATATGGTGTTTTTTTAAGCAGAGAAGGATTGCATTTTTGATTTCTTCTTCGGATACAAGTATAAAGTCATCCACATACTTTTGGCAGATATTAAAAGTTATAGAACCCTTTTCGATGCCCCCAGCCGAGCCATCAGAAAGAGTAGGTTTAGATTCCATTTCGATGATATGACCGGCTTTGATGGATTCATACATGACTGGCGAATTTTCTGGCTGGCACCCTATGATTTTAACGTTTGGCGAACAAGATTTTACGTATCCAGCAATCCCTGAGATTAATCCTCCGCCTCCAACAGGGGCTAAAACCGCATCAAACGTTTTAAGCTCTCTAAACAGCTCGATAGCAATTGTTGCCTGTCCCCCAATAATCTTCGGGTCGTTGTAAGGAGGAATAAGTGTGGCTCCATGCCTTTGTGCTTCCTTCCTTGCAAATGTTTCTGTTTGGATACAATCTGTGCCAAAGAACTTTAAATTAGCTCCATAAAGAAGGAGCGATTCTACTTTGGATTTTTCCGCATTTTCTGGAAGGCAAATGGTTCCTATAAAACCAAATTTATTCAACAAATAGGCAATCGCAACTCCTTGATTTCCTGATGAGGCAGCGATAAGGCCCCGACTTATCTCTTCATCGCTTAAGGAGAGGACCTTGTTTGTGGCTCCTCTTAATTTAAAAGACCCAGTTATTTGAATGTTTTCCAATTTAAGGAAAACATTGCTTTTTCCGAGTTGGCTGAGGTAAGGAGAATATTCAAGGGGTGTTTCTCTGATATGTTTGCGAATTCTTTCTTCAGCTTCTAATGTTTCCTTTATTAAAGCTTGTTTTTCAAAAATATCCTGTATTTTCATTTTAATCTTCTCTTTTTCTCCTTAATCCTCTGTTGCCTTGGAAAGTCTTGACCTTCTAGTTTAATCATAAAATACACAATAAAGTTATAATTGGTCAATTAAAAATAGATTAAACTTTAGATAAATTAACCAGAATGCATGAAAAAGCTTCTGTCAGGTAGCCAAGGAAGTTGGGACTTCAACAACTCCTATTTACAATAAAGCGAAGTATTTTATTGAAAAAAAAATTTTGCCACATTCCAACCTCCTAATAGAGTCACTATTAGGATGACTATTCCACCAAGAATATTCTGTTTCAAAGAATTAGTCATATTTCCCATTTTTTGGTGATTATTCAACATCCAAAGAAGAGAAATTGAAGCAATAGGCAGTATAAATCCGTTAGCCATCTGAGCAAAAATAATAACAGCAATAGGACTAAGGTCAAATAGAGATACAATCAATCCAGTGAAAATAACACATAGCCAAACAGCTCGGAATTCTTTTCCGCCCTGGCCTCCTTTCCATCCTAATATTCCTGATGAAGCAAACGCAGCTGCATATGGAGCTGTTATCGCAGAGCTCATCCCTGCGGCAAAGAACCCTAAGCCGAAGAGAAAATTGGTGAAGGAACCCAATAAAGGCTTCATTTGAAAAGCCATTTGAGCACCTTTCTCAAGGAGAATACCTTTTTCATAAAAGGCAACAGCAGAAGTAACGATAATCGAAGCGGAAATCAATCCCCCTATTCCAATAGAAATAAAAAGGTCCTTTCTAACATCCTTCAAATATCTCTTTTTGTGCCATTTTTCTTTTACTGCTGCAGAGTGAAGGAAAAGATTATATGGAACGACTGTTGTTCCAACAAGAGCCAGGATAATCGAAAATGAGTTTTTTGGTAGAGAGGGAAGAAGGCCTTTAAAAATATGAGATATATCCGGTTTTATAAGGATTAAAGTAGCAAGGAAGCTTATGCTCATTAAAAAAACAAGGGAAATTAAAATTTTTTCTACGAGTTTATACTGTCTTTTACTCAAAACTAAGATTGCGGAGCACGAAATCAAGAGCACCCAGAATTTTCGTGGAATAGAAGAGACCATTTCCATTCCAAGTGCACCTCCAACGATGTTTCCAGCCTCATATGCAGCGCAGCCAAAAGTTATTGAGGATAAAATAAGAATAATGAAAATGAGCTTTATGAGCTGGTTTTGGGGATAGGTCCTTAATGCTTCTGCAAAATCAAGCCCTGTGCTCAAACTTAACCTTCCAGCCATTTCTTGAAGGATAATTGTAGTGAGAGTGGCGAAAAGCAGTACATAAATCAATGAATATCCGAATTTTGCCCCTGCTAAAGAACACGTTGTTACGGTTCCCGGCCCAATGAAAGCAGCTGTTACAAGAAAACCGGGTCCAAAAGAGGATTTTTTATTTCTTGGCGCCATATCCTCCGCCTCCAGGAGTTTCTATGCGCAGCATATCATTAGGTTGAACTTTTATGTTGACCTTGGAATTAAGGCGCCTTAATTTCCCTTTACTTAGAAGAAAATTCCTGCCTTTTTTTCCGCTTTCTCCTCCATGAAGCCCATAAGGTGCAAACTTCCTTCTTTCCGAGATAATTGTCATCTGGGCAGGAATATAAAATTCATACTCTCTTATAATACCGTTTCCCCCTGTTTTTTCCCCTTTGCCTCCAGAGCCTCGTCTTAGACTGTATCTGTTGATTTTTATTGGCAAATAATGTTCCAGGGCCTCTATTGGAGTGTTAAGGGAATTTGTCATATGAGTATGGACTCCACTTAGGCCACAACGAAGTGCACTCGCTCCCATTCCTCCTCCAATAGTCTCATAGTATGTGAAATTTGTTTCCCTTTTAGGGTCGAATCCTCCGAAAGCGATGTTGTTCATAGTCCCTGAACTTGCCGCAGGAATTTTTTCTGGGATTGCTTTCGAGAGAGCCCCAAGGAGAACATCTACAATTCTTTGCGATGTCTCGACGTTTCCTCCTGCTGTACCAGCAGGAAATTTCGCATTGAGGATTGAGCCTTGAGGAGCAATGATATGCAAAGGCCTCATCAATCCAGTATTGAAGGGAATATCTTCTTCTACAAGGGAGCGGAAAACATAGAGCACGGCTGAAAATGTGACAGCAAAGTTAGCGTTCACATTTCCCTCAACCTGAGGAGAAGAGGAGCTGAAATCGATAACAGATTCGTCTTTTTTGATTGTTATTTCAACAGCAATTCTTATTGGGGAAGGGTTTATTCCATCATCGTCCAGGTAATCTTCAAATGTATACTTCCCGTCAGGAATCGTTTGAATCGTATGCCTTAATATATTTTCCGTATAATCTTGCACAAGAGTAGAATAACGTAGAATTTTTTTAAGGCCGTGTGTCTCTACAATTTCTTTTAAGCGTTGGACACCCTTATTATTAGCTGCAATTTGAGCCAGAATGTCCCCTTTGCGCTCTTCTGGTGTTCGGACATTAGCCAGAATCATTGAGAACAGTTCTGAATTTATTCGGCCGTTATTAACTAATTTCAAAGGAGGAATAATTAATCCTTCCTGATAAATCTCTGAAGCTAAAGGCATGGAACCAGGGGTCATGCCGCCTACATCCGAATGATGCGCCCGGTTTGCAACAAAGAAGAAAAGTTTTTTATTAAAAAAAACAGGAGAAATACATGTAATATCTGGAAGGTGGGTTCCGCCTTTATATGGATCGTTAAGAACAACAAGGTCTCCCTCCTCAAAAGTGAGTGCCTCGATTGAGGCCTGAACAGAAAGAGGCATGGCACCAAGATGGACAGGAATGTGTGCACCCTGGGCAAATGTTTCTCCTTTGCTGTTAAAAAGAGCACAGGAAAAGTCCTTTCTTTCTTTGATGTTTGGGGAAAGCGCTGTTCTACCGAGCACTGCTGCCATTTCTTCAGAAATGGACACAAAAATATTTTTAAATAGCTCTAATTCGATAGCGTCAAATTTATTCATTTTACATGCTTTCTTTTTTGAATGATCAAGTTGAGGTAAGCATCAACCTTTAGTATATAGGATGGAGGAAGGAATGTTGTTGATTCCTCATCAACAACAAGAGCTGGCCCATGGATTTTGTTTCCGTGTGAAAGAAGGCTTCTCTTGAAAATTGGTGCCTGATATTTTTCTCCTTTGAAATATAAATTCTGGTTTTTAAAAAAAGCTTTATTGGGCTTTTCGCCTTCTATCGGGAACTTTTTAAAGCGGATTTTATGGCTCATTCCTACTGCTTTTACCTTTATGTTCACAATTTCGATGGGCCTTTGTGGGTTGTGATAGGAATAAAGTTTTTGGTGAGCTTCATGAAAATCTGATAAATAAGATATATTTTTTTTGTATGGAATTGTAATTTCATATGACTGTCCTAAATAGCGCAGGTCAACATACGGATAGATTTTTATTTCATCTTTCTTAAATCCCTCTTTTTCCATTTCATCTAAACTTTTTTCCCCTAAGGTTTCGAAAAGATTATCGAGTTTTTTCAATGAAAGTTTCTCTGCAGGCTTCAGTATGGATTTAGTGAAATCTTTAATGGAATCTGCAAGTAGTAATCCAAGAGCTGAGAGAACGCCTGCATTTTTTGGGACAATTACTTTTGTTATTTTAAGGTCAGAAGCGATTTCTGCGGCATGCATTCCTCCTGCTCCTCCAAATGAGAAGAGAGAGAAATCTCTCATGTCGAATCCTCGTTCTATAGAAATCACGCGAATCGCTTTTTCCATGTTGGCATTAGCAATTTCGATTATTCCTTCTGCAGTTTCAACGATAGATTTTTTGATTTTTTTGGCTAAGGGCTGGATAACTGCTAAGCTTCTTTCAGGAAAGAGTGTCATGCTCCCGCCCAGAAAAAAATGAGGGTCAAGACGCCCAAGCACAAGATTAGCATCAGTTACTGTAGGAAGTTTTCCTCGCCCATAACACGCTGGCCCAGGGTCTGCCCCAGCACTTTGTGGGCCGACTCTTAAAGAACCTCCACTATCTATGTATGCAATAGAGCCGCCTCCTGCTCCAACTGTATGGATATCAATCATCGGCAAGCGAATTGGAAAATCTCCTATGACGTTTTCCTGTGTGCGACTGATTTTCCCATCAATTAAAGAAACATCTGAAGATGTTCCCCCCATATCAAAAGTAATGATGTTTCTAAACCCTGATGATTTTCCTAAGTGATAGGCACCAACAACGCCTCCAGCAGGCCCTGAGAGTGCTGTCCTGATGGGCTCTTTTCTAATGGCATTCTGAGAAACATATCCTTCATTGGATTGCATGATACGTAGTTTAATTCCATTTAGATTGTCTTCCAGGTTTTCTAAATAGCGGCAGATTACAGGCATAATATAGGCATTAACAGCTGTGACTGCGGTCCGTTCGTATTCGCGATGTTCAGGAAAAATCTCATGAGATATAGAGGCCATGATATTATTTTTTTCCAGTTGTTCTTTGATGGTTTTTTCATTGTAAGGATTCATATAAGAATGAATAAGAGAGACAGCCACAGCATCTAATTTCATCTTTGAAAGTTTTTCTAAAATCGATGTTAATTCCTTTTGAGATATTTTCTTTTCGACTTTCCCAGTTGCTAAACTTCTCTCGTTTATACCGATACATTGTTGGGGCTGTAAAAGTGATATTCTTTCTTCTGGATGAAGGCAATACAAGTTTTTCCGTGTTTGTCTGCCTATAAAAAGAATATCTTCAAAACCTTTTGTTGTTATTAGTGCAATTCTTCCTCCTTTGCGTTCTAAAAGAGCGTTTGTGGCTACTGTTGTGCCATGAATAAGCATAAAAGAAGAATTCTTAGAGATAAATTCGCCTATTCCTTCCAGAATTGCAAGTGATGGATTTTTAGGAGTAGATGGAATTTTTTTTATAGATATCTTGCCTTTGGAATAAATAACAAAGTCAGTGAAGGTGCCTCCTGTATCAATTCCTATCAAAAGGTTATTTGTCATTAGGGTATATTTATTATCTATCAATTGTAAAAGTCAAGATAAAGACAGCTATATAAAGAAAAGGATGGCGAAGAATTTCACACATTACATTTGTAACATATCATAATCTTAATGATAAGAAGAATATGGTCAGAGATTTCGAAAATACACTGGCTATACCAAGAGAAGTAAAGACGTCTGCAAAAGGTAAAAAGAGAAGCAAATGTGGGAATATTTTACTTACAAGTAGTGCAAGTTTTTGTTGAGCATGTTTGGCATGAATCGCTGGATGAACGAAGCCGGCTACTGCCTCCTCCAATCCCAAAGGAGGAGAAAAGTTTTTGGACATCCTTGCTTCCACATTTATCACAAGAAATAGTTTTCTTCTGCCCAAGAGAAACGAAGGTTTCAAAGCGCCTATTACAGTTTTTACATATATATTCGTAAATTGGCATGTTATTAATATTATAATTTTAATTTTGATTTTCTACAATAGATTAAACGAGCCAGAAAGCATATATTTTCCAATGATAGGATGAAGGGATTAAGTCCATTCTTGAGCCTTTCCTCGTTAAGACGAATTAATAGAAATTAAAATATTACGGAATTAAAGATACTTCCAACGAATCAACAGAAGGACGGACTATAATTTATTTGGTGTTTTTTCTAAAGTCTTTTCAATGGCCGTCGTTAACGTTTCCTCAGCGATGGGCTTGATGATATAGCCAAAAGGGTGGGATTTATAAGCCTTTTGTATAGTTTTGTCATCTGTAAAGCCTGTTAAGAATATAATAGGCGTTTGAAACTCTTCGAAGATTTTTTCTGCTGCAGCCACTCCGTCGATATTTCCTTTAAGACCGATATCCATAAGTACTAAATCCGGACGGTGTTTATTGGTTTCATTTATTGCATCCTCTCCTGTATAAGTGATTCCGCAAATAGTGTATTCTAATTTCTCCAGGATATTTTTGATGTCTAAAGCTACAATACTTTCATCTTCTACAATTAATATCTTATATTTTTTCATTCTACCTTATCTATTTTTAAAATTATATCAGAAACATATTAAATGTTCATCAAAACAACTCATGTTTTATAAATTTCTTAATACAAGCACCGGAAGGCAATAACTTAAAACTTCCTTTATTCTTCTCAGTTGTATTGAGATTCTAAAGGGAAGCAATGGCTTCGATTTCGACCTTAACATCTTTAGGTAGACGGGCTACTTGTACGGCTGCCCTGGCAGGGAAGGGGGGCTTAAAAAATTCAGAATATACGGCATTCATCCTGCTAAAATCATTTATATCTTGAAGGAATACAGTACACTTAACTGCTTTATCCAGTGAGCTTCCTGCTGCTTTAAGTACTTCATTGAGGTTATTTAAAACAAGCCGGGTTTGTTCTTCTATAGTTCCTGTGTTGATTTCTCCACTGGCCGGCTCGATTGGTATTTGACCTGATGCAAAAACAAACCCATTTGCTACAATCGCTTGGGAGTAAGGGCCTATAGCTTTGGGTGCTTTATCGGTTTTGATTTCTTTTTTCATTTCTTGACTCCTTTCTTTATAGGATAAAATATTAGGGCCAATAATGGCCATGCCTCCTAAAGTAAGCAGAGCTTCTCTTCTTTTCATGTGTAAGCTCTCCTTAAAAGAATATAATAATAAACAAATTGCAACAGGTTGTCCAAGGAGATTGCTGGTTTGGCTTCTGGCATTAACTTTCATTCTATACAAACAGGATTTAAGTTTCCAGTAAAAATATCCGCAACATGTGCTCAAATAGAAACATTTTTCATGCGATAGATAATATAAAGTTGCTTTTTTAATTTTCTAATGCTAAATAAAGACTGTTTATGAAAGCAAAAAATTGGATAGATTATTATCCTGAAAAAACAAAAAGGAAGGTCGATATTAAATCAGAGAAGAAGGGAGGAAATCATGAATTTTAAAAAGCAATTTTCCATTATCTTGATAATTTTCAGTGTATTGATTCTTGCAATAAGCATGTTTGGTTCAAGCAGAGACTTGTTTAATGAAGAATTACTGAAAAGCTTCAAGTACCGTGCTATTGGGCCAGCCAGGCAGGGTGGCAGGATCGTAGACATTGCTGTGCCTTTGTCTCAACCTTTCACGTTTTATGTAGCGTCTGCTTCTGGTGGGCTCTGGAAAACTGTTAACAATGGAACAACATTTGAGCCAATTTTTGATAACCAGAATGTAATTTCCATCGGAGATATAGCTATTGCTCCTTCAGATCCGAATATTATTTGGGTTGGAACTGGGGAAGCCAACAATTCCCGAAGTGCCTATTGGGGTGATGGTGTTTACAAATCAACCGATGGTGGAAAAACCTGGCAACATAAGGGATTGAAAGAATCCCACCATATAGGCAGAATTGTGATTCATCCAGAAAACCCAGATATCGTATATGTTGCTGCATTAGGCCATCTTTATTCCTTTAATGAGGAACGGGGTCTTTTTAAGACCGAAGATGGGGGGAAAACCTGGAATAAAGTGCTATATATAAATGAAAAAGTAGGTATTGTTGATTTGGCCATGAATCCCAAAAATCCTGATGTTATTTATGCAGCTTCATATGATAAACAGAGGCTTCCATGGCATTTTGAGGAAGGTGGAACAGGAAGTGCGATATATAAATCAAAAGATTCTGGAAAAACATGGGTAAAACTGGAAGAGGGGCTCCCTACAGGAAAAATAGGGCGGATAGGACTTGATGTCTATTTGAAAAATCCAGATATTGTTTATGCCACAATTGAGAATGCAAACAAGTGTCCTCCAACAGAAGAAGAGATCAAGCAAGCCCGTAGTATGAACAGGAAACCTGAAGATAAAGTTATTGGAGGAGAAGTCTATCGCTCTGAAGATGGAGGAAAGACCTGGATAAAAATGAATTCAGATAAAGATGATATTGGAGGCCATCCAGGATATTATTATGGCCAAATTAGGATAGATCCAAATGATGACAAAGTCATCTATGTTTTAAGCATTGTTGTTTACAAATCCATAGATGGCGGTAAGACCTGGGGAAAAGGACGCGCTCAAAAAAATGCAGCACAAGGGACACATTCTGACCATCATGCATTGTGGATAAATCCATATAATTCCAATCACATGATACTGGGAAATGATGGAGGCCTTGGTATTACATATGACCAAGGAAAAACATGGGATGTTTATGACACACTGCCATTAGCCCAATATTATGCTGTTGGTGTGGACATGGAAGAGCCCTACAATATATATGGAGGTCTTCAGGACAATGGTTCATGGAAAGGTCCGAGTAACAGCCTCTCAGGAATCATCACACGAGATGACTGGGTTCCTGTAGGAGGAGGAGATGGTTTTTATAACCAAGTAGACCCGAATGATAGCCGCTGGCTTTACAATGAATCCCAATTTGGAAATGTCCAACGGGTAGACCAGAAACTAATGGTACGAAAAAGCATTAGACCGAGACGTAAAAAAGGCGAGCCCGAACTTAGGTTTAACTGGAATACCCCAATTCACATATCACCCCATAACAGCCAGATTATATATATTGGTGCAAACGTGTTGTTCAGGTCTTTGAACAGGGGCGATGATTGGCAGGAAATAAGCCCTGATTTAACATTAAATGACCCAGTGAAAATCGCTGGCCGTGGAAATATTCAGTACTGTACCATCACCACGATTTCAGAATCGCCAATAATACCAGGACTTATTTGGGTCGGAACAGACGATGGAAAGATCCATGTGACAAAAAATGGTGGTGCTACATGGGATGAACTAACAAAAGACCTTGTTAAAGCCGGTGCCCCAGAGGAATATTGGGTGAGCCGGGTCTTTGCATCGAATTTCCATGAAGGGACAGCGTATGTTACAAAGACTGGATACAGAAGAGATGATTTCAGGCCTTTTGTTTATAAAACCACAGATTTCGGGAAAACTTGGGTCTCTCTCGTGTCCAACTTACCTGATGAATCTATTAATGTGATTTTCGAAGACAATAAAAATCAAGATCTTCTATTTTTAGGAACAGATAAAGCCGTATATGTTTCTATTGATGGCGGTAAGAAATGGGTCAGAATGAGAAATAACATGCCAACAAATGCTGTGCATGACCTTCTTGTTCATCCGAGGGAAAATGATTTGGTTGTTGCAACACATGGAAGGGGAATCTTTGTCACAGATGTTTCGCCTTTTCAGGAGTTAACTGCAAAAGTTTTAGAAGAAGAGGTATATCTTTTTGAAGTTGAGCCCAAAATCCAATGGCCATTTGGTTTCAGATGGAGTTTTTCTGGTCATAGAAATTATGCTGTCCCTAATGAACCTGGCGGTTTGATTATTAATTATTACTTGAAGGACAAAGTGAAAAATAAAGTCAGAATAACTTTCACTGATTCCTATGGAGAGGAAATAATAACGCTTGTTGGGGAAAATATCCCAGGGATAAATTCTGTTAACTGGAACATGAGGAAAAAACTTACAAAGGAAGAAGCTGAGCGGATGAGGAGTCAATACGGGCGATTTGCAGGGCAATTTGGACCAATGGTGCCTCCTGGAGAATATCAAGTAGTACTCCAGATTGGAAATAAGAAGTTGACAAAGAAAGCCTTAGTCCGGAAATTGCCTGAAACATAAAGACTCAAAAACTTAAGAGTCCATTAAAGATGAATAGAATTCGGGACCAGGGTTTTTAACTTTTTTAGGTGGGTTCTTATGGTTTTCTTGATTGTGAACATATGTTTTTAATTTAAGTTCACTGTACTAAATTTTTTTTAAGATATAGTCAATAATAAGATATTTTTAGAAATGTGCTTCAATTGATAGATATTATGTTATTGTAGTTTGGCTTTTAAAATTCTTCGAATTCTTTTTCAAAACTAAGGCTGACTCGATTTCTTCCACGCCATCTGCTATGGTTCATAAGTGCTTCTCCGCGATTTATAAGGCGGTCCAATGTATCAGTACTCTTTGCTATCGTTGCTCCGATAGAGACAGTTATGCTAACTGAGGTTGAAGTTTTAACAGGGAGTGGGTCTGTGAATATATTTGACTGTAAAATAAGTAGTCTTAGTTTGTTTGCAACCATATCAAGCTTTGGTTCGGAAATATTAAGAATAGTGACAATAAACTCATCTTCGCCCCAGCGGCCCACGACATCAAAAAATCTGATGTTATTGGAAATAGTCTGCGCAACAGTCCGCAAAACCTGGTCGCCAACCTTGTTTCCGTGCGCTTCATTAATGTTATTAAGATGGTCAATATCGATATACATTATGCCGAAAGGCAAGCGGTAATTATGCATTTCCTCAAGACGTGAAAGAAGATGTGCCTCCAGATACCTTCTGTTTCCGACCTCAGTAATAGGATCAAGAAGGGACATGCGTTTTAATTCCCGGGTTTTCTGGGGCATCATCACTTTTGGTGAAACATCCGAAAACATTTGCACTGCACCGATGATTTTATTCTTTTCATTGAGGCGTGGTAGAACCCGGATAATCACAGGAAGTCGGAAGCCTTCTTTATGACGGAGATAGGCCTCGCAAGTATGAATCTGTCCATCTATTAGGGCTTTTTTAAAAGGACAGAGATCGTTGCAAAGTTCAGTTCCGTATGAATCAACGTGAATTAGGATGTTATCAGAGCACTGCTTGCCGAGCACTTCTTTGTTCTTGAAGCCAGTAATCCGTTCAGCGCCATTGTTCCAGAAAGTAATAACCAGATTTTTATCGATGAAATAGATACCATCATGAATGTTGTTGAGTAAAGCCGAATAAAAGTCGCTATTCAATTGTTTAAAAAAATTATCAAAAGAATTTTCGCTCAATGGTGCCCCTCTACCTTATAATTATCAATATAATTATCAATATAATTATCAATCATTAAACCCTGGTGATTTTTATAAGTTTTTTATAACAAAGAAAAAAAATAAAGTCAAAATTGTCTCAGCTTCCAAACTTTTCACTCCTAACTACTTACTTGTATCAGTTTTCTTGACTTTTTTCGATCCCAGGGTTATAAAAAAGAAAACCTATGAATAGGGGATGACAATGATTAAAATTCTGGGAGCCAGAATAAGAAAATCAAGGGAAGACCTGGGAATAACTCAAGATGACCTGGCTAAGGCCATAGGGTGTTCAAGTGAATTCATTTCTCTGTTGGAACTGGGAAAACGTGCACCCAGACTTGAATCTCTGTTGCTTCTTGCAGATTACCTTAAAAAGGACGTTTCATATTTTCTTCCAGAAAAGGACAATGCATTTAATGTTCTTCTCCGTAAAGAAGGGTTAAATAAAAAATCAAAGTCAGAGCTTAAGAAATTCAGAACTTATTGTGATGAATACCTCAAGCTGGAAAAACTTACAGGACGTCGTCTTCCGCTTGCGCCTTTGTATCATAACGTATCTGCCGAACGCATGGCAGAGGAGGAGAGGTACCGTTTAGGACTTGGAGATGAGCCCATCCGAGACATTTTCTCACTTCTTGAACTCAATGGCCTTCATATTATCCGGTATTATTTAACCAAAGACATTGAAATATCTGGGGTGTTCATTTTTTTTGAAGAACAGGATGCAGCTTTTGCTTTGGTGAATAGTTCTCAGTCGCTTGGACGTCAAGTTATGATTGCTGCTCACGAATATTCCCACTATCTTAAGGATAGATATGGAGGTCCTGTAATTGATAACCTGGACATTTTTATTGATGAATATCTTTCACTCTATCATCCTCGGGAAAGTTTTGCACAGAAGTTTGCAGTAAATTTTTTGATTACCACATCAAAAATCCATGAAATCATAAGAAAAGATATTCGTAAGAAAAATATAATTTTTGAAGATGTGCTTTACCTGAAACGATATTTTGGAGTAAGCACTTTGGCCATGCTGCGAAAACTGGCAGGAATGGAATATATCTCTCCAGGCAAGTTTGCAGAATACCAGAAATTAGACCCTGATAAGCATGAACAGGAAATTTTTAGGAATTTAACAGAAGATGGCCAGATAAAAACTGGGAGAAGAAAGATACTTTTTTCAGACAGATTTCGAGGTCTTGTGTTTGAAGCCCGCAGGAAGAATAAAATTTCAGATGAAAAGGCCGCAACCTTTTTTAGATAAATTGGATAAATTGGGGACAGTCCCCATTAGAGGAGAGATTCATGCATGATTTTAGAAAACAGATTCCTGAGATTCATCCCCATACGTTTATAGCTGAAAACGCCCAGATAATAGGGCGTGTAATATGCAAGCAAGGTGCAAGCATCTGGTTCAATAGTGTATTGCGGGGCGATATAGAAGAAATTGTCATTGGAGAGGATAGCAATATTCAGGATAATTGTGTTATCCATGTTGAAACAGGCCTAAAAGCTATCGTAGGGAAAGGAGTTACTGTTGGGCATAATGTTGTTCTTCATGCTTGCACTGTGGAGGACAACTGCCTCATAGGAATGGGTGCAGTAGTTTTAGATGGAGCGCACATTGGGCGAAATTCTCTTCTTGCAGCTGGTTCAGTCGTAACTCCAGAGAAGAGATTTCCTGAAGGTTCCTTGATTATGGGAGCGCCTGCTGTAGCGAAAAGACAATTAACCGAAGAGGAAATTGAAAGAAACAGACAAAGTGCCATACGATACAGAAAATTTTGGGAAGCTTATCTTGAACATGGTATTCCGGTTTATTCAAAAGAAAAGGGATCAGAAATAAAATACAAAAAGGCCTAAATTTTCACAAATGAAAGCGTAAGTTAAATTTAAGTAAAAATTAAGCTAATTCCTCAAGTAATCCAGTCAAGAATTTCCAGAATTTTTCTACCGAACCGATATGGACTCTCTCCTCAGGTGAATGTGGATGCTCGATCGTGGGGCCAAAGGATATCATATCCATTCCAGGAAATTTTTCTCCAATGATACCGCATTCAAGGCCTGCATGGACTGCGCCAACTTCTGGCTCTTTTTGAAAAATTTTCAAATAAACATCTTTTAGTGTTTTCAAAAGAGGAGATTGAAGATTAGGTGTCCAGCCAGGGTATCCTTCCTGCAGAATAATTTCAGCTCCAACAGTTTCGCAAGCAGCAACAATAATATTTCTTATGGCATCAAGAGATGAGGCAACAGAACTGCGTGAGCTGCAGATTATTTGTACATGATCCTTGTGAGTTTTAATGATGGCAAGATTTGTGGATGTTTCAACAAGTCCTTCTATTTCAGGATGCATGGAAATCACACCATGAGGGAGAATCGAAAGGAAATTAATCAGAGTCTTTTGAGCCTCGTTTGAGAGAGAGCGATTATCAACTTCGGCAGGCAAAAGAGAAAAAGCCATGTCTTTCTCAACAGCTTTATATTCGAATTGAATCTTCTCAAAAGATTTATCGAAATATTGTTTGATTGCTTCTTTTTTTGAAGAATCGATAACAAGGTCAGCCCAGGCTTCCCTTGGAATGGCGTTCCGTTTATTTCCTCCATCGAAGCTTATAATCTCGAAATGAAAATTCTTAATGGCTTCCAAGAGCATGCGAGCAAGCAGTTTAATGGCATTTCCGCGTCCCTGATTGATGTCGAGTCCGGAATGACCTCCACGTAGGCCATAGAGTTTGAGGCGGTAAATATCTCCTTTGATGTTTTCGGCTCTTTGGATAGGAAGTGTGATTTCTGAATCAGCTCCTCCAGCGCATCCGATAGTAAATGTGCCTTCTTCTTCGCTGTCAAGATTAAGAAGCTTTTTGCCCTTTAAAAACCCCTCTTCTATTTGAGTTGCCCCTGTCAATCCTGTTTCCTCATCCACAGTGAAGAGAAATTCAAGTGGGCCATGAACTAATGAATTATCTTCCATGATAGCCATTGCAGCAGCGACTCCAATACAATTATCAGAGCCCAAAGTGGTTCCCTTTGCTTGGACCCATTCTCCTTTTATTTCTGCTTGAATAGGGTCTTTTGAAAAATCATGTTCAATATCTGAGTTTTTCTCACATACCATATCTATATGGCCCTGAAGAATTACTCCATCAGCATTTTCATGTCCTGTAGAAGCATTTTTCGCAACAAGAACATTTCCTACTCGATCTCTTTTCCATTCAAGACCAATGTCTTTTGCCACTGAAATGATGTATTCACCAATGGCTTTTTCATTTCCAGAGCAATGGGGGATTTCTAAGGTTTTTGCAAAATGCTTCCAGAGTTTTGTTGGCTTAAGCCCTTCAAAAACGTTTGACATATTATTATCTCCCTTTCAGATTTGATAATTTTAAAATAT
Organism: Candidatus Aminicenantota bacterium; assembly: GCA_014859315.1. Classification (GTDB taxonomy): domain Bacteria; phylum Acidobacteriota; class Aminicenantia; order Aminicenantales; family Aminicenantaceae; genus Kmv29. The sequence goes on along the minus strand of JACUUK010000001.1, from coordinate 28,260 downwards.
TTTAAGGCAAAATAATGACATAAAACAATAATAGATGCAAGAAAAACCATAGATAAGTATGCCTCTTCATTTCTGTTATAGGATGAAGGGATTAAGACCCTGGGGTTGGCTTTTCTCTTTTATGCAAAGTTAAGGTAAAATTAACGGAACTACAAATATCACGGAATTGGAGATACTTAACATGTATAATATTTGACAGGTTAGTTTGGATTTCTTTAAAATGCTTTCAACTGCAAATGAAGCATGTATTATTAGAGACATTCAAACAAAAATATAATCATTTTCCTGAAGTTTACTCTGCTGCACCTGGCAGAATAAATATTATTGGTGAGCACACAGATTACAATAAAGGGTATGTACTTCCAGCAGCAATTCATTTAAAGAATAATTGCTTTCTTTCACGCAGGGATGATGGCCAGGTGTTGCTTTGGGCTGAAAATTTTCAGGAAATAGGTTCTTTTATGACTCAGAATATTTCACCGCCAAAAAAAAGGAGCTGGGTGGATTATATAAAAGGTATTTATTGGTGCCTCGGGCAAGAAGGCATGCATGTTCCTGGCTTGAATTGTCTAATATACGGAAATATTCCCATTGAATCTGGATTAAGCTCTTCTGCAGCTTTAGAAGCAAGTGTATTAAATGGAATGAATACCTTGTTTGATTTAGGCCTTTCTAAAGTCGAGATGGCAAAACTGGCCCAGAGAGCAGAAAGTAATTTTGTGGGAGTACAATGCGGTCTCATGGATCAATTTGTATCTTTCTGCGCTCGAAATAATAGCGCATTGTTCCTGGATTGTGAAACTCTTCAATTTCATCATGTGCCACTTAGATTATCCAAAAAAGGATTGAGCATTCTTGTTTATGAGACTGGTGTGCGCAGGGAATTGGCTTTCTCCGAATATAATAAAAGGCGGAAGGAATCAGAAATGGCTCTTCGGTATTTACAAAAATATCGCATAAGAAGCTATAAGGAAGCTAACCCAGAAATTCTTAAGGAACATCGAAAGGATATGGAAGAGAATCTATATAAGAGAGCGAGGCATGTGATTACAGAGAATGAAAGAGTTCTGAAAGCATTTCAAGCTTTAAAAATTGATGATTTCGACACACTTGGTGACCTTCTGTTTCAATCCCATCGAAGTCTTAGGGATGATTATGCTGTTTCCTGCCCAGAGCTTGACCTTCTATATGAATTTGGAATGAATTTCCCCGGGTGCTTAGGGGCAAGGCTTACTGGAGCCGGTTTTGGAGGTTCAGGAATTGCAATTATAAGAAAAGAAGTAATGAAACGTTTTTCAGAAGAAATTATTCAAGAAGCTATAAACAAAAAACTACCAATGCCAAAAGTATATAATGTGAGGGCAGGAGAGGGGGCAAGAGCCTTAAAATTAAAAGGAAAAATAGAAAATCTCTCCTAGGTCTTGTAAGATAAAGAAAAGTAAATGTTAAAAAACACTAAAAAGGTGATTCTGGCGGGAATTATTGGCTTATTCTTATTTAGCTTATATCCTGTGGATTTGCTGGCTTCAGATAAAGTTGTTGTTATTACTACAGTTTTTCCTTTAAAAGAGTTTGCAGAAGGGGTTTGTGGCAAAAGAGCTGAAGTTCACCTGCTTATTCCTCCTGGTGTAGAGGTGCATACCTGGAAACCAAAGCCGAGTGACATTGTCAGGCTTTCCTCTTGTGATCTTATTATCTACATCGGAGCAAATCTTGAGCCATGGATATATGATATTCTACACAGCATAAAGAATCCTAATCTCAAAGTTATGGAGGCCAGCCATGGTTTATCCTTATTAAAAGAAGAAGAAGAAGAAGAAGAGGAATCTACCCATAGCCATAAGAAAAACAGGAATATTGACCCACATATCTGGCTGGATTTTGTTTATGACCAGATGATTGTCGATAAAATAGCAACTGTTCTGGCTGAAATCGATCCGCAAGGTGCTTCTTTTTATGCCAAGAATGCAATTTCATATAACAAAAAACTCCAGAGGTTAGATAATCTATATAGAGAAAAGCTTAAAGACTGTATCCATAGAACATTTATACTTGGAGGACATTCTGCTTTTGGGTATTTAGCTAAAAGATACGGATTACATCAAGTTTCACTTTATGGTTTAAATCCGAATGCAAAGCCAACCCCAAAGCAGCTTATTGAAGTTGTTGAATTGGCAAAAAAATATGAAATAAATGTCATCTATTTCGAAGAGTATGTTAGCGATAACTTTGCTCAAGTTATTTCTAAAGAAATCAATGCAAGAACATTGGTTTTAAATCCAGGAGCAAATTTGAACCAAAGAGAAATAGATAAAGGAATTAGTTTTTTTGATATAATGGAAAAGAATCTGGAGAATTTGAGAATTGGCCTTATCTGTAAGTAAGCATGGACAATTGATTGACATCGAAAACATTTCTTTTAGCTTCGGAAACACTAAGGTTTTAGTTGATGTTACATTTAGTATCTCCTCTGGTGATTTTTTAGCAATCATCGGGCCTAATGGTTCCGGAAAAACGACTTTGATAAGGATTATTCTGGGATTATTGAAACCTTCTCATGGAAAAATATGTATAATGGGAAAAACTGTTGGGGAGTTTAGGGATTGGCATGAAATAGGCTATGTCCCCCAAAAAGCCACTCATATTGATACTCTTTTTCCTGTATCTGTCAAGGAAGTTGTTGAAATGGGGCTTGTTTCAAGCAAAGTATTTCCAAAGATTAAAAAGAGGGATGAGGAACAGTTAATAATGAGAGCACTAAAATATGTCGGGATGCAAGGATACATAAATCAACGAATAGGAAATCTGTCAGGAGGGCAGCAGCAACGCATTTTTATTGCAAGAGCTATCGTCAATCATCCACACATCCTTTTCCTTGATGAGCCGACAACAGGCGTGGATGCTGAAATGCAGGAACGTTTTTATGATATGCTTAACGATTTGAACAAAAAAGAGGGAATCACAATTGTTTTGATTACCCATGATATAGGTATTTTAAACAAACATGTTTCTCAGGTGGCTTGCCTTAACCAGAGGCTTGTTTATCATGGAACTCATAAGGAATTTTGCAATTCTGGTGTGTTTAAAGAGATGCTGGCTGACGGCCACCATGTGATTACTCATAAACACTGAGGACAATTAAAGCATTAATTTAATGGAAGCATTCTTTAGCTACGGATTTCTTCAGCGAGCTGTTGTGGCTGGAATATTTGTGGCAATAGCCTGTGCTTTGTTAGGAGTTTTCCTGATTCTAAGGCGCGATGCCATGATTGGGCATGGTCTTGCGCATGTCACGTTTGCAGGCGTTGCCATAGGCCTTTTATTGCATGTTTTGCCTTTACTTACAGCGTTAGCTGTAGCTGTGCTTACGGCTTTAATGATAGTCAAGCTCAAAGAAAAAGCAGGGATTTATGGTGATACTGCGATTGCGATTTTCAGCAGCGTTGGATTCGCACTTGGAATATTAATAATTAGTCTTGCCAGGGGCTTTAATGTAGATCTATTTGGGTATCTTTTTGGTGACATATTAGCAATATCAGTTTCAGAAGTTTGGCTTTCAATTGCTCTTGCTGTAGTCGTTGTTATAATCATTATTGTTAATTATCATAAGTTTTTATTCATGACATTCGATCGTGAAACAGCAAAGGCTTCTGGAGTAAAAGTCGAGCGGCTCGATATTATTTTAACTATACTAACAGCTATAACAGTGGTTTTAGGAATGAAGGTTGTTGGCATTCTTTTAGTATCAGCTTTAATTGTTATTCCATCAGCATCTGGCCTTCAGATTGCTTCCAATTTTAAATATGCAACAATTGTATCTGCGATTATTGCTGTTAGTTCTGTGGTTTTAGGACTTTTTGCTTCTGTATATTTTGATTTTCCTGCCTCAGGGTCAATTGTTGTGATTTCTTTTACACTGTTCCTGTTGATTTTTGCTGTAAAACAGTTGAGAAAATAAAAATAGGTTTTTTCTATAACAATATGGAAGTAAATCTTTAAAATTTAATTTCTTTCTCCACAATCTCTGTTATCTCATTATTCAGTTTGATACCACTCGTTTTCAGTCGTATGGCTTTCCTTTTTACTTCTGACTTAAACGCATGGTCCTTAATGTTTGGAAGATTTATTGTCACGTTGTAATAAGCTCCATTAAGAGCTGCCATTGCAGTCAACCCTGCAACTCCCGCATCGCTTATGGAATTTTTGTTTCCATTTAATGCAACCTTTTTAGCTAGTTTCAATGCCTCAAGACTTTTTTCCATGACATCATACGGAACCAGAGTGGCTTCCTTTGTGGCAAATTCTATGGCTTCCTCACGCTCTTTTTTTTGTTCATCTGTTTTTTTAGGAAGGCGAAAAGCCTCCATGACTCTGTTGAAAGCTGAAGTGTCAAGGTCAACGTATTTTAGAAACTCATCTTTCAGATACTGGGCCTCTACGGCGAGTTTTTTAACAGTATTCTGAACCTTTTCATATCCTTTTTTGCCAACAGTAAGGTTTGATACCATGGATGAAAGAGATGCAGAAAGGGCACCGCATAAAGCAGCCGTGCTTCCTCCTCCAGGGGCAGGAGAATCAATCGAGAGTTCATTTGCAAACTCTCTGAGATTTAATTTAACGAGTGAATACTCGGTTTCTTCGAATTGATATTCTATAATCTTTTTTTTAGGGTCAAAAGGAGAAACATCTTCTAATCCTAAAGAACGCACAGCAATTTTTATTAGTTCTTCTTCCGGAACTCCTGGGCTTTTTCCTTGTTTTTCCAAATAATATCTTCCTGCCATCAAAATCGCTTCCTTGGGAATCAAGCCGACTATCTCGCTTCCTGTTACTCGCAGGCCAATTTTTTCAGCTTCTTTGATGGCCTCGTCAAATACAAGATGGGGTGGAGAAATTTTGTAATTATTGAAGTTTATTGAAATTTGAGCGATTCCATAATCTTCAATATACCATCCTACCGCCTTGACTGCTTTGAATTTACCAGGGATATTGATTACTTTTCCATTTTCATCTCTTATGATTTTTCCCTGCTTATCTCTTTTGGCATACCCTCTTTCCCTGAGCTTCAAGGCAATCTGGTGTGCCAACTTCTGGTCTTTAGTGTTTAGATTTATGTTGTAGGCGATGAGGAATTCCCTTGCACCGATTACAGTTGCTCCTGCTTGTGGATTAAACACTGGATCTCCATAATCAGGTGCCCAATTTGGGTCTTTCAATTTTTCTGGAAGGCCTTCGTATTCTCCTACACGAATATTGGAGAGATTCTTCCTTTCGGGTCTTTGGGCAGCTTCTTCATACAAGTAAACGGGGATTTTAAGCTCTTCAGCGACTTTTTTTCCCAATTCATGTGCAAGCCGTACACAATCTTTCATTGTGACGCCAGCAATTGGGACAAAAGGGCATACATCAGTAGCCCCAATACGGCTGTGAGCACCCTTATGCTGTTTCATGTCTATGACTTCTGCTGCTTTTCGAATGGCCTTGAACGCAGCTTCTTTAACTCCTTCGGGTGTTCCAATAAAAGTAACTACAGTCCTATTAGTTGTTTCCCCAGGGTCGACATCTAATAGTTTAACCTCGGAGGTGGATTCGATTTCCCTTGTGATAGATTTTATCCTTTCTAAGTCACGGCCCTCACTAAAATTAGGAACACATTCCACGAGTTTCATTTTTTTTCTCCTTTCGAAATTGAGTATTGTAATATTCCGTTAGTATCATAGACTTCTACGTCAAAATCTTTGAGATTTTGAGCGATGATATTTTTATCTCCCACAACTATGATTACAGGGAAAAGAAGTGAAGAATATTTTATGATTTCAAAGACTGTTTGTGGGGTAATAATCATAATGTTTTCATAATATTTATTCCAATGTTCTTCACCAAAATTGAATGCCTGAATCTCTGAGACCTTTAAAGAAAGGTTGTTATGTGTTTCCATTTCCAAAGGGAAATGGCCGATTAAATAAGACTTCGCCTGTTCTAATTCATAATTTGGAATAATCGTACTGGTTATTTTTTTGATCTCATTCAGGATTTCTTTAATAGATTCGTTTATAGTCACAGGCCGAACTTTAGCCCGGATTGTAAACAAGCAACATGTTTTAAAAACCTCAAGATTACTAAAGGCATAGTAAGCGTAGCCTTTTGACTCTCTTAGATTCATGAAAAGACGGCTATTGGGTGTCCCTCCTAATACTTGGTTGAAGACTTTTAAACCAATAATATCTTGGGTTGATTCTGGAAAAACAATATTTCCTAAGTAAACCGTAGCATCCCTTGCTTTGGGATGATCAATAAAGCAGACTCTTAATTTGTCATTTGATTTGGGTTGGAAGAAATAATAGTTTTCTAAAGGACTACTTTTCCAAGTATTTAGGTAGCGGCTTGTTATTCGTGTAGCTGTAGTTAGGTTTATATTCCCAGTAAAAACGAGATGGGCGTTATTAGGCCTGTAAAACTTATCGAAAAAATTCAGGAGATCCTTTATGTTGAGGTTTTTTATGACGTCACTATTATAGGCGATTTTTTTATATGCATGGTCTTTGAATAAGATTTGAAAGAGGAGTTTATTAGCAATAAATTCCGCATTTGAGCTATTTCGAATACTTTCGTAGTACATGGTTCGTTTCGTGTTATCAACTTCTTTTTTTAAGAAGGCGGGCTGGAGAATCATTCGACTCACTATTTCGATAGCCTTATCAAGGTGCTCCTCCAAAAAAGAGAAAGAGAAAAGAGAATAATCTGGGTAACTTTTGGATGAAAATTGCCCTCCAATGGATTCGATGTCTTCCTCTATTTTAGACGAGGAATAGTTTAGGGATCCTTTATTTATCGTTTTAGCTGTCAAAGTAGCTAATCCTGGTAAATCGTCCGGGGAAAAACTTTCTCCAGCAAACACAAGAAGGTGTAAATGAATAATAGGAAAGTTCTCGCGGGGGACAACAGATATAGCCAGACCGTTCGATAGAAATGCAGTTTCTATGCTGGGAAGTTTAAATGTCGGAAGTGGATCTGGGTAGGGAGGAGATTTCCTGAATCTTTCCTGCGAGAAAACAGAATATTCCCCAATTATTAAAAATAATATAAACATAAAGAGGAAGGTTCTTCCAGTTCGACTGAAATGTGATTTTAAGTTCATTTTATTTTTATATTAATAAGAATATAATCCTGAGTAAAATATCTATTCATGATGCCGATGATATCAGAAGGACTGACATTAAGATATTTATCCAGTTCGTTTGGCAAGTCTTTTAGGGTGCCCTTGGAAAGATAAGTTTCGGCAAGAAAAATAGCCCTGCCTGATGATGTGGCGTATTGATTGATAAAATCTCTTTTCAGAAAATTTTTTGATTTCCTTAATTCCTCATTGGAAATGATGGTTGTCTTGAGCTTGTTTAGTTCTGAAAAAATTGCTTTTTTGCTCCTTTCCAAAGTGACATCGTTATTGCTAGTGACAAAAATTTTAAATGCAGCTAAGTCTTTTCTTTTGTCTATTCCTCCGCTTAAATGATTAGCGATACGCTCTTTATGAATGAGCCTCTTCTGCAACCTGGAACTGTTGCCACGCAGTAATATATATTCAATGACAGAAAGGACATAAAAATCGTTTGAGTAAGGAGGGGCAATTCTATACCCGATATGTAATCCCGGAGAAGAAGCCAATGAACCCTCGAATGTTTTTTCGATTCTTTTCTGTTTAGGCAATGATGCAGGTGCTAAGCGTGGCGGGTCTTCCCCTTTAGGAATTGTTTCGAAGTATTTTTGAACGAGTTCCCGTGTTTTCTGTTTGTTGATATTTCCGCAAATGCTCAGCACAGCATTGTTGGGGATATAATAAGTTTGATAAAAGTTTTTTACATCTTCAACAGTGATTCCCCTTAAATCTATTTCATATCCAAAAACAGGGTGGCCATAGGCAAATTCAGGAAAGACTAACTGGTCAAGAAGCATTGAACTTTCTAAATAAAGTTCAGTCATTATCCTGTGGTAAATTTCATCGATTACGGTCTCTTTGGCCTGTTGTACGTTGGAAGCAGTGATGGAAAGAAAATTCATCCTGTCAGATTCAAGCCATAATACAAGAGGAAGTTGATTTGAAGGGACAGTCTGATAAAAAATAGTTTTGTCTTCTGTTGTGACAGCATTTAAAACGCCACCGATTCTTTGAATGAACCGGATATGTTGCATTCGTCCTACATTTCTTGACCCATAGAACATTAAATTTTCCAATAAATAGGACAAGCCAGTTTTGCCAGGTCTTTCATTGATTGAACCAACATTGTAAATCACAGCCATAGAAACAAGAGGGGTTGAAAAGTCTTCGGAAATAATTACTGTTAATCCGTTTTTTAATTTAAATAGAGAAACCGGAAAAGGGAGTGTTTTCTGCCCATTCACTTCCTGAGACAAGCCAATAATTAGAAAAAGAAGAAGAAGAGTGAAAAATTTTGTTATGTTTCGCCACATAATATGTTTTTATATTCTTTGAATTATAAAAATATCATAAACACAAATCTAAATTCAAATCCCCAGACACTTTTTTCAATTACCAAGACTACTTACTTAGAGTAAAATGTGTTTGTGATGTGAAATATTTCCTTGAACGAATACATTATTAAATGCTTCCCCTGTCAGGGAAAATGGTTTAAAGAGTAGAAAATCTAATTGAAAAGCAAGTGATTTTATGTTAATTTCTTAATTTATAAAAAGTTCCATATAAAAAAGGAGGCGTTCTATAATGAGTATAGATGGAGTTCATGTGTTTACGTCTGAATCAGTCACAGAAGGCCATCCAGACAAGATTTGTGACCAGATATCTGATGCTATTCTGGATGATCTAATTCGGCAAGATCCCAACAGCAGGGTTGCGTGTGAGACGCTCGTGACCACTGGACTTGTGCTAATTGCAGGAGAAATAACAAGTGAAGGTTACAGTGATTTCCAAAAGGTTGTGAGACAGACTGTAAGAGAGATTGGATATACAAGGGCAAAATATGGCTTTGATTATAATACATGTTGTGTTATTTCTTCTATTCATGAACAATCCCCTGATATTGCAATGGGAGTTGAGGATTCAGAGAAACATGAACAAGGAGCTGGTGACCAGGGGCTGATGTTTGGCTATGCGTGCAGGGAAACAGAGGAATTGATGCCGCTTCCAATAATGTTGGCACACAAATTGGCAAGAAGACTCAGCAAAGTAAGAAAAGAAAAAGTTCTTGATTACTTGAGGCCTGATGGCAAATCTCAAATAACAATTGAATATGAAGGTGAAGTTCCTAAAAGAGTCGAGGCTGTTGTTATTGCGGCTCAGCATAATGCAAAAGTAAAAATGAGCGATTTAAGGCAGGATATAAAAAACCTTGTGATAAAAGAGGTCGTTCCTCCCCATATGATTGATAAAAACACAAAGATATTTATAAATGAGACGGGAAGATTCGAACAAGGGGGACCTTTAGCTGATACTGGTTTAACAGGGAGAAAGATTATTGTGGATACATACGGTGGAGTTGGGAGTCATGGAGGAGGATGTTTTTCTGGAAAGGATCCGAGTAAAGTGGACAGGTCAGGTTCTTATATGGCCAGATATATTGCAAAAAACATTGTTGCAGCGGAGATTGCAGATAAAATAGAAGTCCAAATTGCATATGCTATTGGAGTAGCAGAGCCAGTATCTATCATGGTTGATTCCTTCGGCACTTCAAGAATCCCTGAGGACCGCATTAAAGAATTAATACGAGCTCATTTTGAACTTAAGCCTAAAAAAATAATTTCTTCCTTGGATCTTCTTCGCCCAATTTATCTAAAAACAGCATGTTATGGACATTTCGGACGTACTGAAAAAGAGTTTACTTGGGAGTACACAGATAAAGCAGAAGTCCTCAAGAAAGACGCAGATCTTTAAGAACGACCTTTAAGTCAAATATAAACAAAAAAGGAGATTTTTTATGATATATGATGTTAAAGATTTGAATCTTGCGGGTAAAGGAAAACTTAGAATGGAGTGGGCAGGGAAATTTATGCCAGTTCTTGGGATCATCAAGAAACAGTTTGAAAAAGAAAAGCCGTTCAAAGGTGTAAAAATATCAGCTTGTCTTCATGTTACCACAGAGACTGCTAATCTTATGGAAGCACTCAAGTTAGGTGGTGCTGAGGTAGCGCTTACAGCCTCAAACCCTCTAAGTACTCAAGATGATGCTGCGGCAGCTTTGGTTAAGCATGTAAAAATCCCAGTTTTCGCCATTAAAGGAGAAGACCATAAGACTTATTATAAGCATATAAATCAAGCTCTTGATATTAAACCTCAAATCACTATGGACGATGGTGCTGACCTTGTTAGTACGATTCACTCAGAAAGGCGAGACCTATTGGAAAACATAATAGGAGGAACAGAAGAAACAACAACAGGCGTGATTCGCTTGAAAAGCATGGCAAAGGAAAAAGTTCTTAGTTATCCTATAATTGCAGTAAACGATGCCAAGACAAAGCATCTTTTTGACAACCGGTATGGAACAGGACAGAGCACTATTGACGGTATCTTAAGAGCAACAAACGTACTTTTAGCAGGATTGAATTTTGTTATTGCTGGTTATGGCTGGTGTGGACGTGGAGTTGCCATGAGGGCCAATGGAGCTGGTGCAAAGGTCATTGTGTGTGAAGTAGACCCTCTTAGGGCTTTAGAAGCAGTAATGGACGGCTTTCAGGTAATGTCATTAGAAGAAGCAGCTAAAGTTGGCGATGTGTTTGTCACTGTAACTGGAGACAAGAGTGTTATAACAGGTGAGCATTTCTTGAAAATGAAGGATGGCGCCATTGTAGCAAATGCTGGACATTTCAATATAGAAATTGATATTCCTGCTTTGAATAATCTATCAAAGGGAAAAAGACAGATACGTGATTTTGTGGAAGAATACATCTTACAGGACGGCCGAAAGATTTATCTTTTGGCGGAGGGAAGGCTCATAAACCTTGCTTCAGCTGAGGGACATCCTGCAATGGTTATGGATATGAGCTTTGCGAATCAGGCATTAAGTGCACAGTATCTTGTGCAAAAAGGAAAATCTCTACAGAATCAAGTATATCCTGTTCCAAAAGACATCGATGAGGATATCGCCAGCATGAAGTTAAAATCACTCGGAGTGAAAATCGATAAATTAACCTCTGAGCAGAAGAAATATCTTGCTGGCTGGCAAGAAGGAACTTAATAAGATTATTTCTTGATAATATTAAGATATTGTTGAATATTTTTTTTCATTTCCTCATTAGTCACTTTTAAAGCAATATTTTCAAAGATTTCCTTGGCTTTATTCACTTCCCCATTTTTAAAATAAGCGACAGCAAGATTAAAGTTAATATTGATATCCTCTGGGGCAGTTTTTAAGGCTATTTTATAGACTTTAATAGCTTCTACGTATTTTTCCATTTTTTCTAAGATTGTTCCTTTTAAGTTGTATGCCAAAATAAAGGTTTTATTGATTTCAAGGGATTTTTCAATGTAATCTAATGCCTCTTGAGTTTTATCTTGAACAAAATATAACCTTGCAAGGTTAAAGTAAGGCAATTCTTTAGATTGATAATTCTTATCGGCAAGTGCTATTCGAAACTCTTGTTCAGCTTTATCAAGAAGACCCGTTTCTTGGTAAACAACTCCCATATAGTTATGAGCTTCAGTCAATTTTGGGTTTAATTTGAGGGCTTTAGTAAAATTGTTAATAGATTCTTCTGATTGGCCCTTCATTAAATATACAAGTCCCAAAGCATTATAAGCAAGAGAATAGCCTGGATTCAGAGAGAGGCATTTATTGAAATATTTGGTTGCTTCATCTAAATTTCCGTTATTAAGAAAAAACAATCCCATGTTGTAATGATAACGAGGGTCTTTTTCCCTTTGTTGTTGAATCTTTTTTGCAGATGATGCGCAGAGAACAAATTGAAGACATAGAATCAGAATAAAGGCAGTTTTAAACCTCATCTTTCCTCCTTTCATGATTTTATTCATTTTTTAATTTCCTTGACATTAAATACTGAAGAGCTTGTTTTGGTTCCTTGTTCTTGTAAAGAATATCGTAAACCTGTTCGCAAATTGGCATCTCAACTTTTTCCTGTTTCGCCAGCTGATGAACTGAAAGAGTCGTTGTTATTCCTTCAGCTATCATTTTCATAGATGAAATAATTTTGTCTAAAGATTTCCCTTTGCCAAGTTCATAACCCACATAATGATTGCGGCTTAATAACCCTGTGCAAGTAAGGACAAGGTCACCTACGCCTGCAAGCCCTGAAAAAGTCTTTTTTTTTGCTCCAAACTTTTTTCCTAATCTGGCCATCTCCACGAGCCCCCTTGTGATTAAAGCTGCCCGGGAATTATTTCCAAATTCAATTCCATCTGATATTCCAGTAGCAATAGCAATGACGTTTTTTACTGCTCCTGCTAACTCAACACCGATTACATCTGAAGTCGTATAAACCCTGAAATAAACATTAGAAACAAAACGTTGGACCTTCTTTGCAAGAAGAGAATTTGTTGAAGCAACAACAACTGCTGTGGGGTGGCACTGGGCGACTTCTACAGCGAAACTTGGCCCGTGAAGTACAGCAATCCGCTTTTCAGTATTTGAAGGAAACACATCAAGCATTACTTCTGTCATTCGTTTTAAAGAGTCTTTCTCAATTCCTTTTGTAAGACTCACAAGAATTTGTTTGGATGTAAGAAAAGGTGCCATTTGCTTGTACATCGAACGGCAAAATTTGGACGGGACAGCAATAAAGATGACATCAGTATCATTAAGGGCTTCTTCCAGGTTATTGAAAAAATAGACCGAAGCAGGAAAGATTTCTCCTGGCAAGAAGGTACGATTCTCTCTGTAATGAATCGTTTCTTCATATACATCCCTTTCCCTAATCCAAAGATTAGTACTCCTGTTCAATCTGCCAAGGTGAAGTGCAAAAGCACTTCCCCAGCTTCCTCCGCCAACAACACAAGCTTTCATTGGGTTTTTTCTCCTAATTTTCTTTCTTTGCCTTGAAAAAGGCGCTGGATGTTATTCCAATGCCGTAGAAGCACTAAAAGAAATATCAAAATGCCTGCATAAATTATTTCTGTTTCTCTTTGAATAAGATATACAAAAAAGGGAAAGCTGAAAACAGAAAGAATCGACCCTAAAGACACGAACCGTGTTATGGCAATCACTAAAAAGAAAACAGCAAGAGTCAAAAGAAAGGGCTTAAAAGCAAGAACAGCAAAAACACCCAATGAGGTGGCGATTCCTTTTCCGCCATTGAATCTTAAATAGAAAGGGAAACAATGGCCGAAGACAGCCAAAAAAGCACATATCAAGGCAAACCTTTTATCAGGGAATAAGACTAAGGCGAAATACACAGGAATAGCTCCTTTTAAAACATCAATAATGAGCACAGGAAGAGCATATTTCCAGCCTTTCAATCTCAAGACGTTTGTTGCTCCTGTGTTGAAACTTCCGTACTTACGAATATCTTTTTTTTCAGTGATTCGAAAAATAATAAATCCTGGAGGGATGGTGCCTAAAAGATATGTGAAGAACGCAAATGCTATTTTCATTTTAGATGAAACTCCTTTAGAGCTTCATATTCTGCTCCTGTGGGTTTCAGGGTGCTCTTGAAAAAAGTTATTGTTTCAACCTGCATCTCGCCAAATATTCGGTTTTTATGTTTATTCAACTCTGTAAGAATTGAATTTAATCGGAAATTTGATTTCACTCGTCCTAAGGTTAGATGAGGATGAAACCTTCGATTTTCTTTAGGAAAATGAATCCTCCTCTCGAGCTCATTTTCGATGTGAAGATGTAAGTTAGAAAGCTGCTGGCTCTCTTCTATACCAACCCATAAAACCCTTGGGTATTTGCTGTTTTTAGGAAAAGTGCCTGTTCCTATAATACGCATGGGAAAAGAAGAATGTGACTTTATGATATCATTCATGAGCGATTCTACCTCCTGGGATTTTTCCATGGATATTTCCCCTAAAAATTTCAATGTCAGGTGCATTCCAGAGAGGTTGACCCATTTAACACTCTTTTTCTCCTTGTCGATTGTATCTATTAGACGAGTGAGGTCTTCTTTGATTTTTTTATCAAGATCAATTGCAATAAAAGTTCTCATTTTTTTGTTTTATCAATTACTCATGTCTGATATGTTTTCTTTTCCGCGCATTAAAAATCTCCTCAGCATATCCAAAGCTTCCTGACTCGACTGGAATTTTATGGACTTTCTGTCTCCAAGAAAACGGTTTTCCTTGACTGTGTTTCCATTGGCCCAGGACAAAGCTGTATACACTAAACCAACAGGTTTTTTGGGTGTTCCTCCTGTTGGGCCTGCAATTCCTGTAATCGAGAGGCCATAGTTTGTATTTGCTGTGCGGCGAATGCCCTCAGCCATTGCTTCAGCTACCTGTGCACTTACAGCCCCATATTTATCAATAATTTGATGAGAAACCCCAAGAAGTTTGATTTTTGTATCATTGCTATAAGCAATAACTCCCTGGATAAAATAGTTAGAGCTTCCAGGAATGTTTGTTAAACGGTGGCCTAAATATCCTCCTGTGCATGATTCTGCAACTGCTAATGTTTCTTTATTCATTGTTAATAATTTGCCAACAACATGCTCAAGTTCTTCATTTGATGTTGAGAAAACATTGTCCTTGAGTCTATCAAGAATGCGCTTTTCAATGAAAATGGCTTTTTTGTGTGCATGTGCCTGGCTTGAATCAGAATAACATAGGATGTGGATTTCAATCTGGCCAGGCCGGGCAAGGATTGTAAGCTTTATAGATGAATCATTGGGATAAATATCTGAAAGAATGGATTCAATTTTTGATTCAGTCAGCCCTGTGATTTTAATGATTTTTTTCTCTGAGGAACGCCTATGGAAAACTTGTAAACGCGGCCATACATGGGATTCAAACATGGACTTAAGCTCATTAGGTGGACCTGGGAGAAGGACTATTGTTTTTTTATTATGCTCAAGCCAAAGCCCAGGAGCAGTTCCACAGGCATTGTCCAGGACCGTAGAGCCTTCAATTATGTAGGCCTGTTTTTTGTTAACAACAGGCATGGTCATGCCCCTTTGTTTGAATCTTTCTTGAATCTTTTCAAGTATTTCATCATGATATAGCAATTTTTTCTTTAGAACAGAAGCGAATGCCTCTCGTGTGATATCATCCTGAGTTGGACCAAGGCCTCCAATAGCAAAGAGTATGTCTGTCCTTGAGAGCGATTGCTTTATTGAGGTTAAAAGGTCTTCCCAATTGTCGCCAACAATCGTCTTAAAGGAGACATCTAATCCGAGTTCATTTAGACGCTTGGTGATATAAAGAGAATTACTATCTTGAAAATAAGGAGATAACATTTCAGAGCCAACAGCCATTATTTCTATTTTTTTATAGGGCTTATTAGGCTTCATCTCAATAGTAAATAAACGTTTATAAGTATTCCACCAAAAACAGCCGCAACAATATCGTCCATCATGATACCCCATCCTCGGGGAAAATCTTCAACTTTTTTTATTGGGTATGGCTTGATGATATCAAAAAATCGGAACAGTAAAAACGCAAGAAGAACGTTAAACCAGCTTGGATTCATATTAAAAAGAATAATGAGTTGACCAAATGCCTCATCCACTACGATTATTCTTGGATCTTTAGATTTTAATTCTGCAGCAACCCTTGTGGACATCATAACGCCTGAAAAAAAGAGGATTAGGACAATTAGTAGAAAATAGGGCCATTCCAATTTATAAAGGAAAAACTTATACAGAAGAACAACTGCAAAACTTGTGAATGTTCCTGGAGCTACTGGAAAGTAGCCGATTCCAAAACATGTGGCGATGATTTTAGCTATTTTGGTCATTTAACAATTTTTCCATATAAATCATATACATCTGGTTTTGTTATTTCAACTTTTTGAATAGTGTTAAGGAGATTTTTTTTCGAGTTAGTCCTGTTTACAAAGACCATGCCGTCTACTTCAGGAGCTTGGAACTGTGTGCGTCCAGTATATACATTGGGATTTTTTGCCAATACACAATCGATTAAAACGTCCATTGTCTGGTGTAGGTATTTTTTGTTTTTGTTTAGAGAGATTTCAGCTTGCATTTGCATTATTTCTTCTTGCCTTTTTAATTTTATAGATTCCTTAACAGGGTCTCTCAGATAATAACAATCTGTTCCTTTTTCTCGAGAATAGAGGAATACTCCTAAATGATTGAATTGAGCTTCCTTAACAAAATTTTTTAAATTTGCAAACTCTTTTGGTCCTTCTCCTGGAAATCCAACTACCAAAGATGTGCGAAGAGCAATATCTGGAATTTTTTTTCTAATTTCATTGATAAGCTTAAGTGCACGATGGCCATCCATGCCGCGTTTCATAAGCTTTAAAATTTTAGGGGCAGAATGCTGAAAGGGAAGGTCGAGATAGGGACATATTTTCTCTTCTTGCATAACTCCAAGCAGGGAATCTGTGATTTCTTCAGGATATCCATAAAGTATTCGAATCCATTTAAGAGATTGTATCTTGAGGAGTTCTTTAAGAAGATGGGGCAAGCCAACCTTAAGACCGATGTCACTTCCATAATAAGTGCTGTCCTGGGAGATAATGTTTATTTCTTTTATTCCTTTAGAGGCAAGTTCTTTAGCTTCTTTGATAATGGATGGGATACTTCGAGAGCGATAAGGGCCTTTAATAAGAGGAATTGCACAAAACCCACAACGATGAGAGCATCCCTCCGATATTTTAATGTAAGTCCAGGCAGGCGGGGTAGAAAGGCATCGAGGGGAGTCGTGGTCATAGAGAAAACATTGTGAGGCATGTTTAAAAGGTGTTCCCTCAATTACATCAACAATTTTATCGAAATCATTGACACCAAACCAGGCATCTACTTCAGGGAATTTATGCTTTAATGACTTTTTGTCTGTTTGGACATAACATCCAACAGCAATGATTTTTTGTGATGGGAGTTTAGATGCATTTTTTAAAGTAATTGCTTCTGTTAATGTTTCATGGGCCTCCTGGCGTGCGGGCTTAATAAAGCCGCAAGTGTTAATGATTATTATATCTGCCTTCTTAATATTTGAGACAAATTTATATCCAGCATTCCTTAAATACCCCAGCATCACTTCGCTATCAACAAGGTTTTTCGCGCAGCCAAGACTAATAAGAGCGATTTTTTTCATTTACTTTTTTCCGTTATATTTTTCATTCAGTTATTTTCCTTTACTACAATATTTGACCCAGTTAACTGTTATTACGACAAACTATAAATTATTATTATATCGAAATATAAGTTTTTTAAAAGTGGGCTTTGTCCCAAAGTGACGGGAAACATCAAATCCATGCATAGGAAACTCTCAATTTAGAAAACCGTAAGCAGTAAACAGTAAAGAGTGTAACTTAAATTAAATCCGAGCTTTCACAATTTATTGTCCATTTTTCCATGTCTAGCCCGTCTAGCTCTTTACTCCTCACTCTTTCTTAGCAAGTCTAACAAGTCTAGCCCTCTTATCGTCATTGCGAGCGACTGTAAGGAGCGTGGCAATCTCGTTAAATAGTTAGTAGTGAATAGTTAGGAGTAAGTAGTCAAGAATTTAATAAAATACTCCTCACTCCTAACTCCTTACTCTTTATTTATGTTTGAAATAAGTTTTTTTTATATGTTATAAAAAAAAACAACAAGTTTTTCATTCACTATAAAGGAGTATAAGAAATTTATAGAAAGGGTTAATTAGTGTCCATTTTAATAGGGGTAACTACATGAAAAACTGGCATCGTTACTTAGTGATGGGAGCATTAATTCTTTTATGTGTTGGACTGGAATATCATTTTCATATAGTTCGTGGGATAACCATAGTTTACACTCATTTGTTTTATGTTCCAATTATTGCTTTGACTTCATATGCTATGCCTGAAGATAAGGAAAAGGCCTTGGCAGCAGGTTGCACAGGCTATGTCACAAAACCTATAGACCCTGAAACATTCATGGAAGAGATTGAGAGATATCTGTGATGTTGAATTGGAGGCACATGATTATCTCTGATATACTCATGCCGCGGATGGATGGATTCACACTTTGCAGAAAAGTGAAAAAGGATGAAAACTTAAAGAATACACCCTTTATTTTTTATACGGCTACTTATACTGATTATAAAGATGAAGAACTTGCCTTTAAACTTGGAGCAGATAAATTTATTCGAAAACCCATGGAACCGGATGAATTCATAAGAGTTATGCAAGAGGTAATAAAAGATGCAAAGAAGGGCAAGATGAGTCCAGGGAGACCAGAATTGAAAGAGGAGAAAGATGTTTTCAAGCTCTACAGTGAACGTCTTGTTCGTAAACTGGAGAAAAAAATAGAGGAATTAAAGTCTTCTGAGGAGCGGCTAAAAATATTATTTGAATTTGCGCCTGATGCGTATTATATAAACGACCTAAAAGGGAAAATTGAATTAAAAACAGAAGAAGGAACAGAATTTGAGATTGTATTTTAATCAATCGAGCAGAGTCAGGGGTAGATCTTATACAGCAGTCGGGGAAAGGGGATTGTCTCCCTTACATGTTTGAGCTTGCAAATCCAGGCGACTGTGCGTTCGATTCCAAGCCCGAATCCTGAATGTGGGACAGTGCCATACTTTCTTAAATCTATATACCATTCATAAGCTTCTCTCGGCAGGTTATACTCCTTGATTTTTTGTTCAAGTAACTTTAAGTCATAAATCCTCTGACCGCCCCCAATGATTTCTCCGTATCCCTCAGATGCAATTACATCGACTCCAAGAACTAAATCTGGACGCTCATCGTCTGGCTGCATGTAAAAAGCTTTTATTTTAGCTGGAAAATGAGTCACACATACTGGGTTATCGAAGATTTGGGATAAAAGGGTTTCTTCAGGGGAACCAAAATCATCACCCCACTGGATTTTTGAGCCTTTTTCTTTAAGAAGTTTTACGGCATCATCATAACGAATACAAGGAAAAGGTTTTTTAATATTTTCTAAGGGCTTTGTGTCTCTTTCGAGGATATCGAGTTGTTTCTGATTGTTCTTAATGACTTGCTCGATTATATTAAGGATAAGATCTTCCCCCAAGTCAATGATATCCTTAAGATAGGCAAATGCAACTTCTGGCTCAACCATCCAGAATTCCATCAAATGGCGGCGTGTCTTGGATTTCTCCGCACGAAAGGTTGGGCCGAAGCAATAGACCTTGCCAAATGCCATGGCTGTTGCTTCATTATAAAGCTGGCCGCTCTGAGTTAGATAGGCATTCTGGTCAAAATATTTTGTTTCGAAAAGTGTTGTTGTCCCTTCACAAGCACTCGGAGTAAGAACAGGGGTGTCCATCAGGAGAAATCCGCGGCCGTCAAAAAAATCGCGTATGGATTTAATTATTTCTGCTCGGATCTGCAGGACAGCGTGCTGTTTTTTGGAACGAAGCCAAAGGTGGCGATGTTCCATAAGAAAAGGAGTGCTGTGCTCTTTTGGTGTGATTGGGTAGTCTTTTGCAATTTGTATGATTTCCATGTGATCAATGTTTAATTCATAGCCGTTGGGAGCCCTTTTGTCTTCTCTCACACGTCCGCGGAGAATAATTGAAGATTCCTGGGTTAAGAGGTCGAATTTTTTGAATAGTGGATGGTCATTTTTTTCACTTGATATTGTTGCCTGGATGATTCCTGTTCCGTCTCTAACAAGGATGAAACGGACCTTTCCGCTGGAACGTTTGTTATAAACCCATCCTCTGATTTCTACGTCTTGGTCCTTGTAGTTTGCAATTTCTTCAATATAAATCCATTTCATGACTTCACGATTATAAAAAATCGCCTCCCTAACGTCAAATCATCTTTTCTCGATGAAAGAAATATTTCTATGATAAGAAAAGGAAGCACCTTTCATTCTGTGATATTTGAAATTCTATCAATTCACCTTAACGAGTAAAGTCCTGAGAATGGCTTTGCTTATATAAGAGAAGATAAGCTTGAGATGTTTTGAGTGCCTTTGTTATTTTATTTTTTATCGAGCAGTTTGAATTTCTTGAATGATACTAGCAGAAGCGTTTTTAACTCTTATGTCAAAGATTTTTGTCTTCTGCTTACTGGTCAAAGAAAATAAAGAAAGAAAAGATTCGAGGATCCTTGATTGCACGACAATTAGCAGTGGGACCACAGGTTCTCTTATAAGCTTTTCTAATTCAGGAAACAGGCCCTTTCCTGATAATTCCAAAGGGCCAACCTCATCCACGATAAAGATATCAATATCTTTCTTGCGGGAAATTATTTTCTTTGCTTGCATAAGTCCTTTTTGGATTAAAAAATATGAGCCAGATTGTATCCATTTGTCTTTTCCTGACTTTCGCATGTAGGGAAAAGATTTTTTGTTTTTTAAATCGAATAAATCGTATCCGATACAGTCATCGTTTTTATTGACAGCTTGACTCAAAAAGCCATCTATTCGCATGTTCTTATTTTCTAAAACCTGGACAATATTCTTTAAAAGAGTGGTTTTCCCGGAGTGGAGAGGTCCTGTTAATATAAAGAGCATGACTCAAAGATAAAAAATAACTCAAATAAAGTCAAAATACACATTAGTTTCTCATGATTTAAGCATATACAGTTTCCCCTCCATCCTTGCCAAGACCCTCCCACCCTCCACAATGGGCTTCGGATGAAGGGGGAACCGTCGCCGCACTTCTCAATTAGGTCAGATGTTTCCCTCATCATGGAAATAGAGATTCTTACTGGATTAAGAAAAAAGTGGAAAAATCATGAAAAAATATCTTAGAATACAAACAAGGATATTCTAAGAAATACAAATGGCCAAGATAAAGCCTTTTTCCCCAGTAAAACTAATCTGTGGCATTATTGCTTCAAACGAAAAGGTGTTTAATGTAGCCGAAGACCGTCTTATCAAACTCTATGGTGCAATAGATAATAAAAGCTCTTTTTTCTCTTTTGACTACACAGATTATTATGAAAAACAAATGGGAAAGAACTTAAAAAGAAGATTTATAAGCTTTGAACAGCTTATGTCTCCAGAGAAATTAAGTGAAATCAAAATCTGCACAAATACATTGGAAGAAGAAATAAAAAAGGAATTTCACGCAGGGCAGAGAATCGTAAATCTTGACCCGGGATACCTCACTGCTTCTGCTCTGATTATGGCCACAACAAAAGATTTTGCGCACAGGATTCCACTTAAACATGGAGTTTATGCTCATCTTGAATTACTGTTTGGGCGGAAACAAGTGAGAGTGCTAAACTGGACATATCCTGATTATAAGGGCAAAGATTATCATCCGTTTTTTTGGGAAGCAAGAAGAATCTATCTTGAACAGATAAAACAACTGGGGAAAGATTACCTGTGAAGCGAGAAATGGGAATCAATCTGATTTTTTATCATTTTGCCTGATGAATTGTAGATATTTTTTAAGATAAAGATCTTTTCCTAAAAGAGCTTCTGATGCCTTAATGGATGAGAGAATTCCTTTGTTTAAGGGATCACAAATGGCAGCATCCAGACCACTTTGAATAGCCAAAGTTAAAAAAGTATGATTCAAGAGTCTCCGTTTTGGGAGGCCAAAAGAGACATTGCTGATTCCTGCTATTGTCTTGATTTTGGGTAAGTTTTTTTTTATTTTTTCCAGCGACTCAAGGAAGAGTTTCCCGGATTGTTGGTCAACCCCGATGGGCCGGACAAGCGGGTCGATAAAAACATCCTCAAGATTTATGTCTTCTTTATCAAGTAAAGAAATTATCTTCCGGGCAACAGCCAATTCTTGATCTGATGTTTTGGGTAGTCCATTATCATCAAAGCACAAGATTATAATCTTCGGTTTAAATGCTTTGATTATGGGTAAAAACTCCTTGAGTCGTTTTGTTTCTCCTGTCAATGAATTGAGGAGTGCCTGTCCTTTGTGAAGCTGCAGGCCCGCTTTCATGGCTTCCTTATTGGGAGTATCAATCGAGAGAGGAACAGATAAGACTCTTTGAAGAAGAAGAATGGCCCATTCTAAAGATGGGATTTCTTTTTCTAAAAGAGCAGCAGTATTTATATCGATATAGTTAGCTCCAGCTTTCTCCTGTTTCTTTGCTTCTTGGATAATGAATTGTTCGTCGTTTGTTCTAAGGGCATTTAATACTGATTGCCTGCTTGAATTTAATCTTTCACCGACAATAATCATTCTTTTTTAAATGGCTGAAAATTTCTCTTTCAATATTCTTCAATATTTAAAGCAGATATTTTCCTTAAGTTTTCTATTATTTCCGGGAGTTCTTCAATAACAATTTCTATGTCCTTCTCTGTATTAAAGCGCCCAAGTGACATCCGGATGGATGACCTTGCGATTTCAGGTTTTAGACCAATTGCGCTAAGAACATGAGAAGTTTCTTCTGCTCCTTCGCTGCAAGCAGAGCCTGTTGAGACATAGATATCTTTAACCGCTAAAGAAAGAAGTATAGCTTCAGCTTCAAGGCCATAAAAGGAAAAATTAAGCGTCCCTTTTATCCTTTTCTTTTCATGTCCATTAAATTTTATGTGTGGTATTATCTCTTCGATTCCTTTCTTTAATTGTTCAGCCAGTTTTTCAATCCGCTTTTTATCTTTATCTCCTTGTTTTCTAAAGACTCTGACAGCTTCTCCAAAACCAACAATGCCGATAGTATTTTCTGTTCCTGGCCGCATTTCCTGTTCTTGATGTCCTCCATAAATAAGAGGACAAATTTTTGTCCCTTTACGGATATACAAGGCACCGATACCTTTGGGTCCGTATATTTTGTGGGCAGAAATAGATAGAAGGTCAACGCCGAGCTTATTGACATCAACATCGATTTTCCCGAATGATTGAACAGCATCAGTGTGTAAGAACACATTATGCTCCTTGGCTATTTTACTGATTTCTTCAATTGGCTGGATTGTACCGATTTCATTATTGGCATGCATAATGGAAATAAGCGCAGTTTTAGGGGTGATAGAGTCTTTAAGAAAGTCAATGTCAATCATTCCGTATTTATCAACTGGAACATATGTGACTTTTATACCATTTTTTTCAAGGTATTTGGCGGTATTCATCACTGCCGGGTGTTCGATTGATGATGTGATAAATTCGTTTTTTTCAGGGTGGGCATCAAGGACTCCACGAATAGCAAAATTATCGGATTCTGTCCCTGAACCCGTAAAGAATATTTCGTTTCTATTTGCTCCTAAGGTCTGCGCAATAATTTCTCTATCTTCGTTGATAATTTTTTTAACGTCTCTTCCGATAGGGTAGAGGGAAGAGGGATTTCCAAAATGTTCCTTTAGAAACCAGCACATTTTGTCAGCTACACCAGGATCCAATGGAGTTGTAGCATTATTATCTAAATAAATCATAATATTTACTCTTTATTATATAATATCTATCTCATAAATAGTAAAAAAGATATTTTTTGTTAGCAGCAAATTGTAAACAGTATTTGTAAACAGTGGGGCAAAAATAAAGCCAGCAGCAGAAATTATTTCCCCGAGAGTTTCTCCTTAAGTATCCGTACGACTTCAAAACCAGCCCGTTTTTGTCCTTCTTTTGCAGCTGCACCGATATGTGGAGTAGCAAGGATGTTTGGATGGTCGATCAAAGCAAAATCTTCTGGGGGCTCTTTCTCGAAGACATCTATTGCAGCAGCTCTTACTTTTCCCGACTCAAGGGCTTGAAGAAGGGCGGCTTCATCTATAATGCCTCCTCGTGAAGCATTTACAATAATAACACCATCTTTCATCTTATCGAATTCTGCTTCACTTATCACATGTTTTGTTTCAGGAGTTAAAGGTAAATGTAATGATATAATATCTGATTGAGCTAAAAGATCATCCAGGGAAACCTGCTTGATGTTTAAATCTGTTTTAATAGGGATAATATCATAAGCTACTACATTCATCCCAAAAGCAATAGCACGCTGGGCAACTGCAAGTCCGATTCGTCCGCTTCCAATAATTCCCAGTGTCTTCTCATAAAGCTCTGTGCCTGAAAGCGCTTTCTTTTCCCATTTGTGGGCTTTCATAGAAAGGTTAGCTTTGCCATGGTTGCGCACAGCACCAATCATCAACCCAAATGTGTGTTCAGCCACAGATATTGTTGTGGCAGATGGCGTATTGGCTACTTCGATTCCTTTTGCCTTGGCAGCAGATACATCAATATTGTCTAAACCAATGCCTGCACGGACTATTAACTCGAGATCTGTTGAAGCTTCAATGACTTTTTGAGTCACTTTTGTGGCACCCCTGACAACGATTGAATGAAAGCCAGGGATAGTGCTGACGAGCTCATTTTCATCCATACCTGTTTTTA
This sequence comes from Candidatus Aminicenantota bacterium, assembly GCA_014859315.1. GTDB lineage: Bacteria > Acidobacteriota > Aminicenantia > Aminicenantales > Aminicenantaceae > Kmv29. The sequence goes on along the minus strand of JACUUK010000001.1, from coordinate 3,926 downwards.
GGGTGACATCAAAATCAGATATCAATTTAAGCTCATCAAATGCCTCAGGGTTTAAAGGGTCTGCAACGAGTATTTTTTTCATTCCCAATTCTCCTTTAAAATTTCTTCGGCGGCTTTTATGGCTTTGCCAGTTTCGAAATCATAATCAAGTTCTGAAAGGGTCATCTCCAATGCTGTTAAAGCTATTATGATATCGAAACCACCCATGTATCCTAAATGAGCGATCCTGAAGATTTTACCTTTATAGGGTTCCTGGCCGCCAGCAATATAGGCTTTATATTTACCTTGCATGGTTTTTACTAATTTGATCCCATCAACTCCTTCAGGGACCTTGATGGCTGTAAGAATATTGCCTGGCTGCTTAGATAGAAGCTCTAATCCTATCGCTTTAACAGCAGCTCGTGTTGCGTCGCCAAGAATACGGTGATGCTCAAATAGCTTTTCAAGTCCCATGGTTTTAATTATATCGAGGGCTTTTTTTTGCTGAATGATAAGTGTAATAGCAGGAGTATAAGGAGTTGTTCTTTTCTCAAGATTCTTCTTGTATTTTTTTGCATCAAAATAGAATTTTGGGAGGGTAGACCTTTCGACACATTTCCATGCCTTTGGGCTAAAAGCAATATAGGCAAGTCCAGGGGGAATCATGAATGACTTTTGAGACCCTGAAACCATAACATCGACATTCCACTCGTCCATTGGACAAGGAGTTGCACCTAAACCAGAAATGCCGTCAACGACTAAAAGAGCATCTGTTTTTGCAACGACTTCTCCGTATCCCTGTATATCATAAACTGTTCCAGAAGAAGTCTCAGAAAGAGTTGCAAAGACAGCTTTAGTATCAGGATTGGCCTTCAGTTCGTCTGCTAATTGCTCTTTTGTAAATGGTTCTCCCCAATCAAGGATGATTTCCTTTACATCAGCACCATAAACTCTGCAGATCTGTCCCCACCGTTCACCAAATTTTCCTCCATTGAGCGTGATGACTTTGTCTCCAGGGCAAAGAAGATTGACGACAGCTGCTTCCATGGCTCCTGTGCCGGATGATGTAAGAACAAATACATCTTCCTTGGTTTGATGGACATACTTAAGGCCTTCGACCGTTTCCATGAAAATAGATGAGAACTCTGGTGTTCTATGATGGATTATTGGCTCTGCAGCAGCAGATAAGACACTTTCTGGAACAGGAGTCGGGCCTGGTGAGAGAAGATAGTATTTTTTTATCATATTATGCCTCCTTTATTGCATTTTAATAAATTATATTACGAAAAATCCTTTACGTAAATAAAAAATTAATAAAAATTGGGGACTGTCCCCATTTCTCAAGAATGGGGACTGTCCCCAATCGTAGTTAAAATTTCGGCCAAAAGGGTTGTTCTTGGAATCAAAGATGAAATCAGAAGATGTTCGTTTTCAGCATGAATCCCTTCTCCGTCAGCACCAAGTCCATCCAATGTAGGAATACCCATATTTGCTGCAATTGATGCGTCGGAGCCTCCCCCTGTTTTACCTGAGGTGAGATCCTGATTTAAAGACTGGCCTATTTTTCTTATCTTTTCAAAGAGCTGCATAGAGGCCTTAGTCTTTTCCATGGGAGGAGTGAAGCTTTCAACTTTAAAATCAATTTTAGCCATTGGAATAACCGGCTTTAATTGCTTGAAAAATTCCATAACTTTTTCTTTATCGCTATTTTTCCAGAATCTGATATCCAGAATTGCCGATGCCTTTTCTGCAACAATATTGGCTTTTTCTCCGCCCTGGATTTGTCCAATATTTGCAGTAATTCCATTTGTCCTGATTTTTCGTAACTTCTGCAGTTGACAGCATAGCTCCTCTATTGCATTTATACCTTTCTCTGGAGTTCCTGCATGAGCTGCTTTTCCATGTGCAGTCAATTGAATGACTATCCTCCCTTTCCTTTGAATCTTGAGTGCTCCTCCGGGAAGTGATGGTTCAAGACAGAGAACATAAGATGATTTTTTCGCAAGGTTCCTAATGATAATATACGCTTCTTCGCTTCCTATTTCTTCTGCAGAATTGATGAAAAACACGATTTTCTTTCTGGGAAAGATCTTTAATTCCTTGAAAGCTTTGAATACAAAAACAGCCATAAGAATTCCTGCCTTCATATCCAGGACTCCTGGGCCATAAATCTTGTCCCCAGAAATTCGGAATGGCATAGTCTTTATCTTCCCAACAGGCCAAACAGTATCTATATGAGAAAGAATAAGTACGAAGTCTTTTTCTGTTTCTTGTCCACTTGAGGGAAACTCTGCAACATATATATCGCCTATTTTTTTTTGAGGAAAGGAGGTGACGTTTAAGCCAATTCTTTTGAGCTCTTTTAAAACATAGGCCGAACACTTATCTACAGAATTTTTATCCGATGAAGGTGATTCCAGGCATGTAATATATTTTAAAAAATCTATCATCTGCTTTTTTTGCGAATTAAAATACTTATAGAAATTCATTTGTCCTCCTAAATCGAACTCATTTTAGAAAATGAAAAAATACATAAAACATTTTTACTTCTATGAATACAACAATCAATCTGTTTTTTTCTTAGGAAATAGAAATTTCATCTTATTATAGAAAGAACCTATCCCCCTTATCAAACCGCCAATTGGCCGGTTTTTCAGTCTGATTGATTGAAAACGGCAAACTTCATGGCAACACATACAATGAATGCAATTGTTTTTATTGATAAAAGCAAGACTGTCAACGAGGGAAATGGCGCCACGTGGACAAATTTTGATGCATTCTTTGCATGAAGTGCATTTCGCTCTTATTATTTCAGGGATTAATTGCAACTGCTCCTGAATGTAAGCATAAAGAAAGGAAGGGATTTTTTTTTGAAGCAAACCAACAGCAATTGCAGAATGTTTAAAATCTTCCACTTGAATATCTTGTAAAGGTTCTCCCAATATGTTGATTTCTTTTAGGTCTCCTGTGCCTAATCCTCTTTGATGAGCAAAAAGAGTAGTATAGATATTCAAAGGATTGAATCCAACAATCTTTGAAGCCACAGCATCAACAGCAACTCCATCCTTGGAAGCAATGATTAGACCTATTTCCCTGGGTTTTCCGGTTGAAGGCCCTTCGCCCTCCATTCCAATAATTGAGTCCATGATCGTTAAATGGGAGGGTGCGCAGGAGAAAATATCCACAAGCATCTGGCTAAAGATTTCAATGTTTCTGTATAGGTTGTGGTAGTGGAGCCGCAGGCCATAAGGGATGATTCCGTATAGGTTCTTGATGGCGCCTGTAAAGACAGTGAAGGAATGAGTCTTTAGCTTTGGAAGATTGATGAAGACATCTGCATTTATAACTTCAAGTGAAATATAAGTTTTATCTAATACACGGCCGTTACATGAGAATTCTTTGAATCCTGTCTCTTTCAAGTTAAGGAGTTTAACACCAAACTCCTGACATATCTTCCTGTATCCAGAGATTACATAACCATCTATAGTTATGTGTTGGACATCATCCCCAACAGTGATTTCGCATTGGAGGTCATTTAGCATGCGAATGACTTCACGTGTAAATAGCGGATGCGTAACAATGGCTCTATCAGGTTTAGAAGGAGGGGACAGGTGATTGATTTTTATGAAAACCTTGCTTTTTGGCTTTATGATATTTTCTATTCCACCAAGTAATTGAAAGCTTCGTATCAAAGCATTCCGAATTTCTTTACTTTGATAATTTTTTGCTTTTACAACTGAAACATTGGTCATGTAAAAAATTATATAATCTAAGATTAATAAAATCGAGAAGATATTTTTTTGTTTCTTAAAAAATGTATTTTATTGACAATAAAAGTGTTGTTTAATAACTTTATAGTTTAATTTTATATATCATGAACATCTGGGTTATTTGTGGGCAAGTTTCATTTCTCATTCTCATCTTGTTTTTTCTTTTTTTCACTCTAT
>JACUUK010000031.1 GCA_014859315.1 Candidatus Aminicenantota bacterium | reverse complement strand
TACCCTGTGCCTCGCATCTGCAGCAACCTCGACTCGTGAATAATCCAGGTTAGTTTTTTGAATTTCGCCCGTAATCGTCTTGAAGGCGAACAATATCGGATTCATCGGATTTGCCTATCCAAATTTCCATGATGCGTACAGGTTTTTGGTTTACACAACGTAAGCGGTGAATCGTTTTTTTTGGGACAAATATTTCTTCGTTTTCATTGGGTTCCCAGGTTTTATTGCCTACTGTTACTTCAAGGCCTTTATCCAAGACTACCCAAAATTCACTCCGGTGAATATGATATTGTAAAGACAAAGCAGCTCCGGGGTTGACAGTGATAATCTTAATGCTTTTTGCCTGTTTGTAAGGAAATGACCTGAATTTTCCCCAAGGTCGAATATCTTCGAAAATTCCTTCTATAAATGTTTCGATATCCTTTTCCATTTTTTTTATGTGTATTTGAGAAAAGTTATTTTAGATTTAAAAAACTTCCTTATGAATCCAGATTATATTTAATTCAACCAACTGAAATTAAAAGGGGATATCCTCATCTTCTTCCTTTTCTATGTCTGCGGAGGAGTTTGCATCAGAAGTATTTTCAGCGGCTTCTGGCTCTTGGTAAAAGTCTTCCTTACCTTGGTCTTCCCTCTTGCCAAGAAGGACAATGTTTTGGGCCTCGATTTCTGTAGTGTAGCGTTTATTTCCTTCCTTATCTTGCCACGAGCGAGTGCGTAATTTTCCTTCCAAATAGATCTGTTTTCCCTGAGTCAGGTAATTCTCACAAAACTCAGCCAGTTTACCCCATGCGACAACTTTATGCCATTCTGTGCGAATGTCGCTTTCGTTCGAGCTGGGATTGAAATACTTCTCATTAGTAGCAATTGTAAATCTTGCCACAGCTCTTTCTGTTTGAGGAAGGTATCGAAGCTCTGGCTTACCTCCAAGCCGTCCGATGAGAAGAACCTTGTTGAGGCTGTTGATGTCTCTCATTTTTCACCTGTTAATTCCTTTATTTTTTCTTGAGCGATTTTTGTCTCTTCTTCAAGGGGATATTTACTGATTAGAAGTTTGAAAACAGAGAGAGCGTCTTCCTTTTTATCTAATTCCATAAGACTTATTCCTTTTTTTAGGTATGCAGCTGCTATCTTGTCGCCATAAGGATAATTAAGAATTAAGTCGTTAAATTGTTCAATTGCCTCCTGGAATTTTTTTTGGCTGAAATAGCATTCGCCAATCCAGTAAAGTGCATTATCTGCAAGAGGGCTTTCGGGAAAGTTGTCCTTGTAAATCTTGAATCCTTCAATAGCTAAGGAGAAATTTCCTTTAAGGTAATCTGATCTGGCCATGTTATAGATTTCTTGAGGAGAAAGACCGGGAGGAAGAGGAAGAAGCTCTTGGCTTTCTGCCTGTGCCTTGGCAGTTTCTTCTTCTGGCTGCTTTTCTTGAGGAATCGTTTCCTCCTGTTCTGATTTCTCTAAGGAGGGAAGAGGTGTAATTTTTAATTCTAAAAGTTCTTCAGATATTTTCATCAAATTCTGGTTCAATGTTTCCAATTTTTCAAGGAGGATTTGATATTGGGTAGGAATTTTCTTTTGGTCTTCCTTGATGCTTGCTTGATCGGATTGAAACTGCCTGCTAAGAATAAGCAATTCTTTGATGTCTTGTTTAAGTTGTTGGATTTCTTCACTATTTCTGTCGATTTTCTTGTCAAGTTGCAGGATTTGTTGCTTTAGAAGCTGGACATCTTTGTAAATGAGTTCGTAAGCCTTTTTGCTTTTATCTAAACTTAGAAGGATACAAGGGAAGATGAGCAGGAGAAATATCCCGCAAGAAAATTTTTTACTCATTAAAGGTTAATTATTTTTTGATAATCGTGAATTGTGCGCGTCTGTTCTTCTGCCATGCAATTTCATTGTGCCCGATATCCAAGGGTTGGCTTTTCCCATAGGAAATAATTTTCATACGGTCTGGAGAAATTCCAAGAGATACAAGATAGTCAACTGTGCTTTTTGCTCTTTTTTCCCCAAGAGAGAGGTTGTATTCTTCGGTTCCTCTTTCGTCGCAGTGCCCTTCGATAAGAACATTAACACTTTCCCATTTTTTTAGCCAAGCAGCATTGGTGACAAGACTTGGTTTCGCATCATCGCGGATAAAGTATTTGTCGAAGTCAAAATGAATCATTTCAAGGGGTTTCTCGAGGTTGATTTCTTCCAGAGATTTGCGTATGAAAATTTCTTCTTCACTAAGTTCAGGTTCCTTAACGACAGGTGCCTCTACAACTTTCTCAACTTTGGGCTGTTCCTCCACCTGAGGTGGTGGTGGAACTTCTTCCACTTTTTTGCGGCAAGAAATAAAAAACGCAAAAACCAGGATGAATGCTAAAGATAATATAAGAGATTTTTTCATTGGACCTCCTTTTTTACAATCGTTTTCCCATAAATCTTCAGTGTTCCAATTTTATATAATTATTACCTCTCTCTGTCAACTTAATAATCAAAAAAAGATAAATCTTTTTTTGCACAGAGAAAAGGGCTTTTAACGTGACCAATCTGGCAATTTATTCTCTCCCCTGGTTGTCAGGCGCCGCATGTTTGTGCCGTCATAATCGATTGAATAAAGTTGAACTGTTCCTGTGAGGTTTGAAGAGAAAATGATATGCCTGCCATCTGGAGACCAGCAAGGGGATTCGTTTCGGGCATTGCTCTCTGTGAGCTTGATAATCCGGTTTGCATGGAGATTCAGGACATAAATATCAAATATTTGATTTACCCGGGATACGTATGCAATTCGATCTCCTGTTGGGGCCCAGGAAGGGGCATCATGATAGCTTCCTCCGAAGCTAACTCTCCGGACGTTGGAACCCTCAGCATCCATGATGTAAATTTGTGGAGTTCCTCCTCGGTCTGAGGTAAAAGCGATTTCGCGGCCTGTAGGTGACCAGGTTGGAGCAGTATCGATGGCTTTATTAAAAGTCAATCGTTTTATGTTTTTTCCTTCACTCGTGGCAACATAAATCTCGGAATTGCCTTCTTCAATAGTGGAGCAGAATGCTAATTTTTTGCCGTCAGGTGAGAAGGCGGGAGCGAAATTAGTCCCTATATCCTGCACTTCAATGAGTTTTCCTTCATAAGGGTTTAAGATATACAAGCTGGCTTTGTATTTACGGTATGATGTGTATGCAATTTTTTCCCCGTCCGCAGACCAAGCCGGCATGTAATCTTTCACATTATTGAATGTCAGGCGTGTTTGATTGTGACCATCGTAGTCCATCATGTAAAGTTCATCATTGCCGTCTCTATTGGAAACAAAAACAATTTTAGAAGTGAAGATAGAAGGCTCGCCGAAAATTTTCATGATTTCGTCTGACATTTTATGGGCCACCAACCTCAAAAGACTCTTTTCCGCTTGGTATCTTTTCCCAAAAATGAAGCGACCGGCTTTCACGTCATACAGTTTTCCCTCAAAGAGAATATTTTCTCCTTGGTCATTTGAGATTTCCCCGACGAATAAAATTTTTGCCTGAATCGATTCCCAGTCCTTGAAAAATATTTTTTTTGGATTAAGAGGCCTAATGTAGCTGTAGTAACTCTCTGGAAGAAGTGCAAAAACCCTGCTGTATTTTAAATCATCAGTGATGATTTTATGGAGAGCTTCTGCAGCTGCATTGGTTTCGCCATTATTCTCATGAACAATAAAAGGAGGGATGGCTATAGGGATAGCTGGCATCCCTTCCTTGATGCTAAGAACCACCTCTTGTTGGGAGTAAAGGTCTATGCCTGCAAGTAAAAAAACCCCGCACAATAAGGAAAATAATTTTTTTATCATTTAGAATGCTCAAATATCAAATGGATTCCTAAATATTCTTCCTCATATTCTTTTGGAAGAGGAGGAAAAGGAACTGAAGAGTGTATCGCACGAAGGGCGGACAGGTCAAGAGCCCTCATCCCGCTTGACTCTTCGATTTTTATGTCTGAGATCTGGCCTGAACTGTAGATTTTAAAGTAAACAGTTGTATGTAGACCCTCTGTTACTTGTGAGCTCAATTGGGATTTAAACCAGTTGCTTGAGATTTTATCTGCAATCACTTGGAGGTAATATGTGAAAGGGAAATTGGAGAGGCCAATCTGGGAGGAATAAGCAGAGCCAAAGCCGCCGCTTCCAGAGCCACTCCCTATGCCAATCCTTAAACCTGACCCAGAACCCGTTCCTTCTCCAGATCCAGAAGCGGGAGTTTGGCGCTGGGAGCTTTTTTGTGCCTGGGACAGCGGTTTTTGGATGACAGATTTTTTGTTTTCAGGAAGTTTTTTTTCCTTTTTTGGCTTTTCAACCGGGTGCCTTAAGGATGAGGTAGATGCTTGTTGGAATTTTTGAGGGGTTGTCAAATCATTCAGTTTCTCTCTGGAAGGGACCGCTGTCTCAGCAATTTTTTCTTCTCTTCCCCCTCCTCCAGAGGTGCTACCTCCTCCTGAAATGCCTCCTCCTACGCCAGGGAATGAAATCACATTGACATAGTGAATCATCTTCTTTTGAGATGGCTTGGGAAACTGAGGTGAGATGATTACGAGAATGATAAGGCAGATATGTGCTGCGATAGAGAGTATTACGGCTCTTTTAAGACCAAAGTAATCACTGTTTAGCGATGTCATATTTCTTTATTTTTTCTTGTTTTCGATTGGCGTTATGACAAGTCCTACTGTTTCTACGCCTGCTTTTTTGACTATGTCCAGAATATGAAGTACGAACCCATAGGGAAGGCTCTCGTCTGCGCGTATGAATACAACTCTTTTCTCTTGGCCAAGAAAAAATTCATTCAACTTTTGCTCTAAAAGAAACTGGTTGATAACAGAATCATTCATATAGATGTATCTGTCATTGGTGACGGTTAACGTCAATCCTTCTTCTGCAGGAGCTGATTCTGTTTCTGCCTGGGGAAGGTTTACGCCGATTCCTGGCTGCATCATGGGAGCGGTCACCATGAAGATAATCAAAAGCACAAGCATTACATCCACCAGGGGAGTAACGTTAATTTCAGAGAGAGATGTTCCCACCTCTCGTCTTGATATAGAATGATATTTAAAGGCCATAGAGTCTTTCGGTAATGCTTAAAAATTCAATGGAAAAATCCTCCATTTCTGTAATGATGTCTTTTATCTTATGGAGGAAATGATTGTAGGCGATAACAGCAGGGATAGCCGCAAAAAGGCCTGCAGCTGTAGCAACAAGCGCCTCGGCAATTCCAGGGGCTACGGTAACGATGCTTGCTGATTTCATGACTCCGATTTGATGAAAAGAGTCCATAATGCCCCAGACTGTGCCAAAGAGACCAATAAAAGGAGTGACGCTTCCTGTGGTGGCAAGAAAATTCATGAATCTTTCTAACCTGGAAATCTCTCTGTTTGAAGCTTTTATTAGCGCTCGATTCAAGCCCTCGAAATTAGCGTCTGTTAGAGAAGGATTGGGGTTGGATTTTGATAAATAAGATAATTCCTTGAAACCAGAGAGGAAAAGACTAGCTAAAGGGCTTGCTTTGTATTTCCTTGCGGCTTCGCTTACTTCGGAAAGATTTCGGCTTTTCCTGAACACTTTAAGAAACTTTTTAGAGTTCTCGTTTGCGGATTTAAACGTGCTTCTCTTGAAGAAAATTATAGCCCAGGAAAAAACAGAAAAGCCTACTAAGACAAGAAGAACCAATTGGACAACGAAGCTCGCTTTTACAATCAGGCTTAAAACACTCATATCATATATATCGCCTGAAAAAAGTAGCATATGACAGGCATATTGTCAACTGAGAACAGCATGATTCAGAGGTCGCTTCAGCCATCCTCAGGCCTTAATTCCTTCATCCTATAACGGAAATGCAGATGCATACAATTCAATGAGATGGATTGACAAAAGAATAATGAAGTAATAGATTTGACTTTAAAACAAGATAAATAAAAGCTGTAAAAGAGGAGGCCAGCCATAAAACCGGAAAAAAGATTCCAGCCAGCCCAGTTTTTGGCTATAAGTTTTATTATTGCTATTGTTATTGGGACAATTCTTCTTTATATGCCTTTCAGCACGAAAGAAGGTCAGATTTCTTTTATTGATGCCTTTTTTACGGCAACATCTGCAGTTTGTGTGACGGGATTGATTGTTCAGGATACAGCTACATATTTCACAACTTATGGGAAGCTGGTTATCATGATTTTATTCCAACTCGGTGGGCTGGGGATCATGACTTTTTCTACACTGATCATGATTGTGGCTGGAAAAAGTATTTCGATTAAAGACCGTCTTGTCATACAGGAAGGGTTTCATCATGCATCCCAAAGAGATGTTAAATCCTTAATCAGAAGTATATTCATGTTTGCTCTTATTATCGAGGCTTTAGCCAGCATTAGTCTTTTTCTACATTGGCGTAGCCAATTCTCTTTGTCTAATGCCATTTTTCATTCTGTTTTCCATTCTATATCGGCTTTTTGTAATGCAGGGTTCTCCCTATTTAGTGATAGCTTTATGGGGTTCCGAGAAGATGCCTGGGTGAACGGTATCCTTATATTTCTGATCGTATTGGGGGGGGCTGGTTTCTTGGTGCTTCAGGAATTGAAGAGAACTGTTGGTTTTTTTGTGAAAAAGAAGAGGATCAGGGTATCACTTCACACGAAATTGGTTGTTTTGATGACCGTCGGATTAATTGTTTGTTCATGGGTTGTTTTTTTAGGGATCGAATGGAATCATTCTCTTGAAAACTTTTCTGTGAAAGGAAAACTACTATCGTCTATTTTTCAAGTGATTACCCCGCGTACAGCTGGATTCAACACAGTGGATATAAATACTCTGACCCATGGATGCATTTTTCTTTTAGTTGTTCTTATGTTTATTGGAGCTTCTCCTGGATCGACCGGGGGCGGGGTCAAGACAAGCACTTTTGGCGTAATCTTTGCTTTCCTCAAGTCAAAGATCGCTGCAAGGGATACCGTCAATATTTTCTATCGGACGCTTCCGCTGAATCTGATAATAAAAGCATTGACCATCTTTATATTAGCCATCTGTGTTATTTCTTTTTCAAGCTTTATTCTGTTGCTTGCCCAGCCAGAAGCAAGAGTAGTGGAAGTGATTTTTGAGTCTTTTTCTGCATTTGGAACCGTAGGGCTATCATTGGGACTAACGCCAAAATTGACGTCTTTAGGGAAAGCAGTGATTATATTCACTATGTATACTGGAAGGATTGGACCTTTGACTCTATTGTATGCTTTCAGCCGGAAAAAGTCTTTCGGCCGCTATACCTATGTTGAAGAATCTGTCATGATAGGGTAGAATCATAGAAGGAGTGCTTTAAGATGAAATTTACAGTGATTGGCCTTGGAAGTTTTGGTTATAATGTTGCGAAAACTCTTTACGAGAAAGGCAATGAGGTCCTGGCTGTGGATAAAGATAAAGAGAGAATTGAGACAGTGAAGGCTTTTGTGTCGCATGCTGTCAATATGGATGCAGCAGACAAAGAAAATCTTCAGGCCTTGGGGATTCAGGACATGGATGTTGTGGTTGTGAGTTTGGGACCAGAGATGGAAGCATCAATCCTTACTGTTCTTTATCTTCATGAGATAGGTGTAAAACGAATAGTGGCCAAAGCTCTTACAGAAGATCATGCAAAGATATTGGAGGCTATTGGCGCCACTGAGGTGATATATCCAGAAAAAGATATGGCGATCAAGACCGCACTCCGACTGAGCAGTCCGAATGTTCTGGAATACCTTCTTCTTCTTTCTGGCTTTGGAATCCAGGAAATTGCCCCGCCTGAAAAATTTATAGGGAAAAGTTTAAAGGAGTTGGATTTAAGGAACAAGTATGGAATTCAAGTTATAGCAATCAGGGAACTTATCCCAGAGAAAACAACCTTTATTCCCAAGGCGGATTTCGTCATAAAAGACAGTGATATATTGATTATCATGGGAGAAGAGAAACAACTGGCAAAGCTCAATTCAAAATAACTCCCCAAAAAAATAAACATCCCTATGATTATTCGGCTCATCACAATAATAGATACCTTGGTAGATAAAAGCAGAAAGGAAAAGATGAATTTGAGGGGATGGCATCGCTCCCTTCAGATTTTTAACGCCATTTCCGCCTCGTTCTTCTCGGCCCTGCGGAACTCCGCGCGCTTATCTTAAGCAACGCTATGATGACTCTCAGTCCTCATTCACCCGCCCTCTTGACTCCTGACGTGCTCACACAGTCCTCGGTCCCAACTTCGTCGGGTTCCCTCCAAGAACGGGACGGAAAGGCTAAATCTTCAAAGTCGCACCCTCCATCCCCTCAAATTCATCCTATAATTGCTCCTTAACAAAGTACTTCTATATTATAGGTACTCATTATTGTGATTAGCCGATTATTCAACTTGGATTATTCACGAGTCGAGGTTGCTGCAGATGCGAGGCACAGGGTGTGCAGCTGTGGTCGTCCACCGCAAATGCCCTGTAACGAAGCAGATGCAGTCAGATCGGCTCGCCCGAAGGGTAAAGAATGCCGACATAGAGGGAAAAAAGTACATGGTAAATGATTTGAATGTTATGATGAAGGAAAAATCAAAGTAAATGGCAGATATCATGGAAAATAAATATTGGTGTCGGCATAATTTATGAATAATTCAAGTCAAGAAGTTGTTTAAGGACAGCCATTGCTACTTGCTTTGCTTGCTCTCCACTTTCTTTTGTGGGACCTACACAGGAAGGGCATCCTTCCACACAGGGGCAGGCACTTATTGTCCTTAAACACTGATGAAGAAGTTCTTTTTTAAGGTCGAAAAGAGAAGGGCTTAAGCCAATTCCTCCAGGGAAATTGTCATATATATAAATATTGGGTTCAAAATCGATGTCTGAAAAAATCTCTTGGCTCTCTCTCAATGGCTGCTTTATACGGATATCTCTTGGAGGGACACTCTTTCCTGTGGTGTTATCTCCAACAGAAACACCTATGTCGTGTATGTCGCACATCATGAACAGCGGGGAGACGTGATGAAAACAATAAGCCAGGCCAAATAGCCCGTTTATTTTTTCTTCAGAAGAATAAGGTAAAGATTGGATTATATGAGACGGGATAGTCAACCAATAGGCAGTAGTGTGCATTTCGTTTTGAGGAAGGCTTAGATCTCCAGAGCCCACATTTTCCATCGTATGAAATTTAATTTTTTTAAATCCTACAACCTGTGTTGCTACATGGACTTCCCCATGTGCAATAACACAAGGGCCTAAGTTTTTTTTATCAAACGTGTCAAGTATTTTGATTTTAGTATAATCAATCGCATCAGTGTAATAATCTACATCTGTTTGTTTGACATAAGCCTTTCTTTGCGTGAAATTCAGCTTCTCCACGTAATATTGTTGCCCTTCACAAAGGTAGATGGCCTTAGGGTGGAGAGCTGTCAGTGCGGAAGGAAAATCCACTTCCGCGATTGCCTTTGGTTTATCTGTAATATCCACAACCACAAAATTATCAGAGCTGATACTTCTTAAACTGACTCCATCTGCTGGATAGGCATCAGAGGTCCAGAACCATTTATCTTTTGAGTGATGAACGAGATTTTCTTCCTCTAAAAATTTCAGAATTTCCCCTATTTCCATGCTGCCAAATTTTTCACCATCTTGAAAAGGAAGCTCGAAGGCCGCGCACTCGATATGGCTGATTAGAACGGAAAGGTTATCAGGGTTGATAAGAGATTTTTCCGGGTTTTTTGAAAAAAAGTAATCCGGGTTATTGACTATAAACTGGTCAAGAGGAGCGCTTGTGGCTACAAGAACTGCAGCTGATGGTCCTGATTTTCGGCCGGCCCTGCCAGCTCTCTGCCAAGTGCTTGTAATAGTCCCGGGATATCCAGCTAAAACAGCGACATCCAGATTGCCTATGTCTATTCCTAACTCCAGGGCGTTCGTAGAGACGACTCCTAATATATTTCCGGAACGCAGGTTTTTTTCTATTTCGCGTCTTTTAAGGGGAAGGTATCCTCCTCTATAACCCCTGATTAATCCTTGGTTGGGAATGCTTTTCTCGATATCTTCCTTGAGATAAGTCAAAAGGACTTCGGTTATTAGCCGGCTTTGTGCAAACACGATAGTCTGAAGGTCATTTTTCAAAAAGATAGAGGCAACTCGCCGAGATTCATTTACGTATGAACGGCGTATCCCAAGATATTTATTTACAACTGGAGGATTGTAAAACACGAAATATTTTTCTCCTTGTGGAGCACCGTTTTCATCGATAAGAGAAACAGGTTCTTCGATCATTCTTTCAGCCATTTCTTCAGGATTGGAAATAGTTGCAGTGCAAAGAATGAATTGAGGATTTGAACCATAGAAATTAGCGATTCTTTTGAGCCTTCTCAACACATTTGCGAGATGGCTTCCAAAAATACCGCGGTAATTGTGGAGTTCATCGATAACAACGTATCTCAGATTCTCAAAAAGTTTTATCCATTTTGTGTGATGAGGCATAATCCCTGTATGAAGCATGTCAGGGTTTGTGAGGATGATATGCCCGCGCGCTCTTATTGCCTTTCTTGCATCTTGAGGAGTATCTCCGTCATAAGTGAAAATCCTCACTTCTCCAGGCAAATGTTTTATTGTTTCATCAAGTTCAGCCCTTTGATCTTGGGAGAGTGCTTTAGTTGGGAAAAGGTAAATAGCCCTGGCAGAGGGATCGTTGAGAATCGTATCAAGCACAGGGAGGTTATAGCAGAGTGTTTTTCCAGATGCAGTAGGAGTGACAACAGCAATATTTTTCCCCTCTCTCACATGTTTCCAGGACAGATATTGGTGGGAATAAAGCCGTGAAAATCCTTTCTGTTTCAGAGCTTGGACAAGGGCAGGATGTACACCTGGAGGATAGTCCATATAACGTCCTTCTTGAGCAGGAATGTTCTTGACCGCCCTTATAGAGTCATTTTTTGATCCGATTTCTTTTAAAACATCTAATGATTTTTTTAATTGCTCTTCTCTTCCCATTTGGGACCCTAATGTGCTCCTTAAGTCTTATGTTATTTATTATCATATTCTAATTTGGAAGTGGGGGTCAATATATATTCACATGAAGTGAAAATCTCCATTTCTTCATCCTTGTTAAACCATGTATAAAAGATTAAAATAAAACGTAATGCTTAAAGAGATTTACATAAAAAATGCGGCTCAACACAATTTGAAAAATGTCAGTGTCAGCTTGCCACGGAATCGATTGATTGTTGTCACAGGTCCCAGTGGCTCAGGAAAGTCATCTCTTGCCTTTGATACGCTTTTTGCTGAAGGGCAAAGGCGGTATATAGAATGCCTTTCGACCTATGCACGCCAATATATCGAACAAATTGAGAAGCCCGAAGTAGAATCCATTGAGGGCCTATCTCCATCGATTTCCATTGACCAAAGGACAATTTCCACAAATCCCCGCTCAACAGTAGGAACCATTACAGAAATCTATGATTTTTTACGGCTTCTTTTTGCAAAAGTTGGAACTTCCCATTGCCCAAGGTGTGGACGTAAAGTAAGCGCACAGACTGAAGAGCAAATTTTAGAGAAGATTTTTGCTGCTTCCAAAAGTGAAAAAGTAAAAGTTATGTCCCCTGTAGTGAAAGGCCGGAAAGGAGAGTACCGTCGCCTATTTGAAAAGTTGAGAAAAAAAGGATTTCTAAGGACGCGCGTTAATGGATTCTGGAGAGAACTTGAAGAAGAGATAATCCTGGAAAAAACCAAGACACATACTATTGAAGTTTTAATCGATGAAGTTCCTGTATCCGCTCCAGGAGGACAAGAAAGATTGAAAGAAGCTGTGGATATTGCCCTGGCGATGTCTGAGGGGAATCTTTTGGTGATAGAAAAAAGCGGGAAGGAATCCTATTATTCTCTAAGCTTGCTTTGTCCTTTCTGTGGCATTAGCCTTCCTGAAGCAGAGCCCCGGTCATTTTCCTTTAACAGCCCATATGGAGCTTGCCCGAACTGCCTTGGCCTCGGGTATCAAACAACGTTCGATCACAAGGGAGAGATTCAATTAACCGATGACATCTGCTCCATATGTGGAGGAAGCCGCCTGAGAATAGAAAGTTTGGCTGTAAAAATAGGGGATAAAAACATATATGAATGGAGCTTTTTGCCTGTTAGCCAGCTAATAGATGGCTTAGCTTCATGCGAATTTTCTGGCTCTAAGCATCATATTGCCTCAAGGATCATTAGCGAAATTTTCGCTCGAATTCAAATTATGCTTGACCTCGGAATGTCATATCTCCAATTGATGCGCTCAACTGCTTCCCTTTCAGGAGGAGAAGCTCGGCGCTTACGTCTGGCAGCACAGATCGGTTCCCGCTTGAGAGGAATCCTCTATGTTCTTGACGAGCCAACTATTGGACTGCATCAAAGAGACAATACCCGCTTGATATCCTTGTTAAGAGACCTTCGTGATGAAGGGAATTCTATTGTTGTTGTTGAACACGATGAACAGACAATTCGCTCTGCTGATTATATTCTGGATTTAGGTCCTGGAGCAGGAGAGAAGGGAGGCACTGTGGTCGCATCAGGAAATCTTCAGCAGATTCTTGTCGAAAAAGATTCATTGACCTCACAATACCTCCGTGGAGAAAAATCGATTCCTCTCCCTTATAAAAGAAGAGAGCCACAGAGATGGCTGACTATTGTAAAGGCATATGAACACAATTTAAAAGATATAGATGTGCGCGTTCCATTGTCTGTTATGGTGGCAGTCACAGGTGTTTCAGGCTCAGGGAAAAGCACGCTAATTTATGATATTCTTTACAAAAGCCTATTGAACAAGTTTGCTCATGCAAAGCAAAAGCAAGGAAAGCATCAAGCAATCCTTGGAATCGAACAAATCAACCAAGTTGTTTCTGTTGACCAGAAACCGATTGGAAGAACCCCGCGCTCCAACCCGGCCACTTATACTGGCGTATTTACACATTTGAGGCAACTATTTTCAATGACCCGAGAGTCAAGAATCAGAGGATATAAAGCAGGCCGGTTTAGTTTCAATATTCCAGGGGGGCGATGTGAAGAATGCCAGGGTGCTGGAGTCAAAAAAATCGAGATGCACTTTCTGCCGGATGTTTTTGTCACATGTGACCGTTGTGAAGGCAAGAGGTATAATAAAGAAACCCTATCTGTCCGATATAAAGGGAGAAATATTGCAGATTTTCTTGATATGACTGCGAACGAGGCGTTTGAATACCTGCATGCACACCCTGTTTTAAAAAGGAAGTTGAGTCTTTTGAAAAAAGTCGGGTTGGGTTATCTCAGGCTTGGACAGCCCGCTCCAACTTTATCCGGTGGGGAAGCCCAAAGAATCAAGTTAACCCGTGAACTGGGCCGAAAGAACACAGGAAAAACCCTGTATCTTCTTGATGAACCCACAACTGGTCTTCACTTTGATGATGTTCATAAGCTTCTTGAAGTCCTCACAGAGTTAGTGAATTTGGGCAATTCGGTTGTTATAATAGAGCATAACCTTGATGTAATCCAATATTGCGATTATGTTATTGATTTAGGACCTGAAGGCGGTGATGATGGGGGATGGATTGTAGCTCAAGGCACACCAGAAGAGGTGGCAAAAGTAGAAGCATCGTATACAGGGAAGTATTTGCAAAGATTTTTCAAAAACAGGAGAAATTTTTGCGGAGTAAACAATGGCTTTTAAAGATGTATTAGGAAACGAAAGAGCCAAGAAAATATTGAAGATTGCCCTGTACAGGAACAGAATCCCTAATTCAATGCTATTTTGTGGACCAAAAGGAATTGGAAAAAAAGACGTAGCCATGGTGGTTGCTAAAGCGATGAATTGTTTGAATGAAAATGATGATGCTTGTGAAACGTGTATGAATTGCAGGGCAATTTCCGGAGGGAAATTTCCAGATGTTTTGGAAATGCAGCCAGAAAACAATGTGATTAAAATAGACCACATGCGGTTATTGAAACAAACGGCCTATCTAAGGCCTATGATAGGAAAAAAAAGAGTGTTTATTGTGGAGGATGCAGAAAAGATGACAGAAGAAGCATCCAATTCTCTTCTAAAAGTCCTGGAAGAGCCTCCTTTTTTTTCTCATATAATCCTTCTGACTTCTTGCCCTCATATGATCCTTTCAACGATAACATCTCGGTGTCAAGTGTTAACTTTTTCTCCGATATCCAAAGAAGCCATACAGGAATGCCTTATAAATAGAGGATATGAAAGGGAAAAAGCCCAACTTATTTCCCTTATTGTCCGTGGGAATTATAAACAGGCTTTAGATGTTGACTGGGAAGATATCCGAGCAAAAAGAAAAAACGTATGGCAGCTTCTCCTCTGTTTGCTTAAAAAGGAAAATGTGGCATTATATTTTCAGAGCTTTTTTGCATCACGTAGGCAGTTGAAAGAAGAGTTAGAACAAACATTAGAGATTCTTTCATCTTTTTGCCGGGACCTTCTTGTAATAAAAGAAAAAGGAGATATTCGCTATTTGATAAACATGGATTATCTGGATGAATTTCAAAAAATAGAAAGATTTATTACCAGAGAACAAGCGTTGGATTATAACTATATTATTGATGAAGCGCTGGATGGATTAAGAAAAAATCTGAATCCTAATGTTTTAGTCAATGCATTATTTTCAAATTTCATGGAGTTTAGAAATGTCTGAAATCGTTTATGTGCTTTCTGAACCTTCAGGTAAGGTCATTCGAGCAGTAAAAGGAGATATTGATTTGCAAAAAGGGGATTACTGCATCATCGAATCTGATTTTGGCGGTGATTTAACAGTGGTTATCGATACTTCAAGCGAAATCTGTAAACATGTAAAAACCACAAAAGATACTGTGCAGGTAATTCGCAAGGCAACAGAAGAAGATATAAAAAAATTCAAATGGCTCAGGTCTAAGGAAAAAATGGCATTTGATTTCTGCCTCAGGAGAATCTATGCGCGAAGATTACCGATGAAATTGGTCAGGGTGCGCTATTTCTTTGATGAAAAGAAAGGAATATTTTATTATACAGCAGACGGGCGGATTGATTTCAGGGAGCTTGTCAAAGATTTAGCCAAGGAATTTAAGATGCGGATTGAAATGCGTCAAATAGGAGTACGGGATGAAGCGAAAATGGTCGGGGGTATTGGTGTATGTGGACGCGCGTTGTGTTGTTTTAGTTTCATGAAAAACTTCGAGCCAGTGACTATACAAAAAGCAAAGAAGCAGCAAATTGTTATAAACCCTACAAAAATATCTGGGCTATGCGGCAGATTAATGTGCTGCCTTGCTTTTGAGGATGAAAGCAGAGGCAGGTTATACACAGATGAAGATAAAGTCGAAGAAGATTAGGCTCATCACAATAATGAGCACCTGGGTAGATTAAAGCAGAAAGGAAAAGATGAATTTGAGGGGATGGCGTTGCTCCCTTCAGATTTTTAACGCCATTTCCGCCTCGTTCTTCTCGGCCCTGCGGAACTCCGCGCGCTTATCTTAAGCAACGCTATGATGACTCTCAGTCCTCATTCACCCGCCCTCTTGACTCCTGACGTGCTCAAACAGTCCTCGGGCCCGACTCTGTCGGGTTCCCTCGAAGAACGTGGCGGAAAGGCTAAATCTTCAAAGTCGCATCCTCCATCCCCTCAAATTCATTCGATCATTGCTCCTTAACAAAGTACTTCTATATTATAAGTACTCATTATTGTGATGAGCCGAAGATTAATAGATCTTTTCTGCCTTGAGAAATGTTTTCAAAAAATGAAGGGCTTATGGGGGAAAATAAGGGCGTATGGATTTATTGTTCAGATGAGATCATGAACTGGACAAGACTGGATACAGCGATCAAAGTTCCATTGGGGGAAAAAGCTTTTACTTGCCAGGAGTATTTTTCCCCAGAAGTCATGAGGTTTTTGATGTCCTCAGGAAGAGTGATGTAATTATTTTTGGTTGTTGTACTCCATAATAACTCGTGATTATAAAGATAGATTTTATATTCTACATCTTTTCCTAAGCTTTTCCATCTGAACTGTGAAGGCATAGACTTCATGTCAATAACAGGAGAAATGAGCGTTATGGATTCTCCTCTTACGAGCTCGTCATTAATAAAAAACCGATGGGTTGAGGTATTCCTTATAGAGATTATACCGAGAGCCACAATAACCACCAAAACCGCTGATATGGCTGCTGTAGCCCATTGTTTTGGTGTGAGGAAAGCAAAAAGGTCTTCTATCCAAGAAGATTTTTTCGCCTCCTTTCGGGAGTATATACCTTTGAAAAGGTGAGTTCCTTGGCTTTTTACAACAGATATAAGCTCAGCTCTTTCAGTCATTTCCTTAAAACAGAAAGCACAATTGAAATAATGTTCTTCGAATTTTTCCTTTTGTCCTTCACTAAGCCTGTTTAGTAAATAATCGTCGATTAAATTTTCAAATACACATTTTTTCATCTGTCTTTCCTCTCACATTGTCTTCATTTATTTAGTCGGAGTTTGGGCTAAAAAACGAAAAAAAATTCATTTTTATATAAATTTTTTTAGAGCGTTCCGAGCGTAAATAATTAAGTCAGTGACTTTTCGTGGTGAAAGGCCGAGCTTTTCGGCAATTTCTTCTCGTGTTAGCTCCTCATAATAATAGTAGTAAAGGACTTCTTTATGTTTCGGTCTTAATTTTTTTATTGCCTCGGATATCAAATCCACTCTTTCTTTTTTCTCAATGTATTCATAGGGGGCAGGAAAAGGTTCTGGCTCTGGCGCATACTTTAGAACCTTGTTTTTTTGCCGGATGAAATCAACGATTCTCCGGCTTGTGATCGTGTATATAAATGTTCCAATTGAAGAGTCTCCTCTAAATTCCCCTTTTTTTAATTTTACTATGATGTTTGTGACGATTTCATTCACAACATCTTCCCAATCAGGCCGTTGTGTACCGAGAGATCTCATGACTCTGAAGCTAATGATTGGCTTGAATTTAGAAATAATATCTTTGATATCAGGCACGCTATATTTTTCTTTCACTTTTCTCACATTATATATTTTGATTTTCTGCTTGACAAGATAACAATGATTTTTTTTAGAAAAGTTTTTTTCAGAGTATTTTGTTAAATTTTTTCAACTTTTCGGGCCGATCAGCGACTAATATTGCGTGATGAAAAAATCAAACGATGTAATGGAAAGCAAAGTTTTTCTCATAGGAAGCGAAAAAGATTTTTTTGTCATGATTGAGAAAAGACTGAAACAGCAAGGGTTCGAGCTTCTGAATACACTTCCTTTAATTGCAAGAAAATCAAAAAAGATTAACTGTATGCAAAAATACTTAATGGAAAAAAAATGAATAGGGACGAAAGAAATCAAGAAATATTCCTCCATAAAAGATGGAGTAGAACAAAAAAGCTCTCTTCTGCCAAGAAGCTCCTGAATGATATCAGTAAATATTATGAGCTTGCCTTTATGAGGCGTGGGTTGAGACCCATGGAATTCAGTGCTGAAAATCAGTCCTGTTTTAACTCGAACCTTTTATATTTGATTGCGGTTACTGATGGAAATGAGGATTCAGTAGGCCATTCTCAACTTGTTGCAAAGTATTCACTTGTATTGACAAAGGCGCTTGGTATCGAGGACAAGGATTTTATTGCCAATATTGAACGAGGAGCTTTGCTCCACGATATCGGGAAGATTGGAATCCCTGAATCTATATTAAGAAAACCTACGGAACTCAATGAGCTGGAAAAGCAAATGGTAAAAGAGCACCCTCTTTTGGGATATGAGTTGATTGAGGAATACGATTTCTTGAAGAAAGCAACTAATGTTGTATTGTACCATCATGAAAGACATGATGGGGAGGGATATCCTTATGGATTAAGTGGGCAGGAAATTCCTCTTGAAGCAAGGATTTTTGTTCTTGCTGATACATTGGATGCTATTACATCTGACAGGCCTTACAGAAAAGGACAAGGTTTTGAGGTTGCTTTTGAAGAAATAGAAAAAGGGGAAGGCACTCAATTTGATCCTTCAGTGGTGGAAGCATTTTTTTCGATTCCTGAAGATCTGTGGTGCCAGGTTAAATCTATCCCGACAAATTCTCCCCAATTTTTTTTGATTCATTAATTTTTACAAATTTTCACAATTTCTTGATTTAAATCTTTCTTCTATTCTAAAGATTGAGCTAATATCTCTGATGTATGAAAAATTCGAAAGGA
>JACUUK010000030.1 GCA_014859315.1 Candidatus Aminicenantota bacterium | reverse complement strand
ACTTTAACTGGCGGAGGGAGAGGGATTCGAACCCCCGTCACGATTTCTCGTGAAGCGATTTTCAAGACCGCCGCCTTCAGCCACTCGGCCATCCCTCCATCAAAGTTTATATATTGTACTTATTGATAAAGCTACTGACAAGTCAGATAGAAAAAATCTTCAAGAAATTCTTTCACAACCATCCATATACGGACGAAGCACCTCCGGAATGATAACACTTCCATCTTCTTGTTGATAGTTTTCAAGGACTGCTGCAACAGTCCGTCCTATGGCAACTCCGGAACCATTAAGAGTATGCACAAATTCTGGCTTCGTATTAGGCGATCTTCTAAAACGGATATTTGCGCGCCTTGCCTGAAAATCTTCACAGTTAGTGCAGGACGATATCTCCAAAAATCCGTTACGTGAAGGCATCCAGAGTTCCAGGTCATAAGTCTTGGCTCCTGAAAAGCCCAAATCACCTGTACATAATTCAACTACCCGGTAATGCAGCCCCAATCGCTTCAGGATATTTTCAGCGTCTGTTGTCAATCTATCTAATTCAGAATACGAGTCCTCAGGTTTGACAAAAGTCACAAGCTCCACCTTGTTAAACTGATGCTGTCTGACCAACCCTCGAATATCTTTTCCATATGAACCTGCTTCTCTCCGAAAGCACGGCGTATATGCTACAAATCTTTGGGGAAGCATATCCGCCTCAAGAATTTCATCTCGATACAGATTCGTAAGAGGAATCTCTGCTGTAGGAATCATGTACCAGGAATGACCTTTAAGTTTAAAAAGGTCATTTTCAAATTTAGGTAAATTTCCGGTCCCAAATAAACTTTCTGCATTAGTAATAAATGGAGGAATTACTTCTTTATAACCCTGTTCTTTCGAATGAAGGTCAAGCATAAAATTGATAAGAGCCCGCTCGAGCTTGGCTCCATAACCAAAATAAACAGTGAATCTGGAACCTGCAATCTTGGCTGCACGCTCAAAATCCAAAATACCCAATCTTCTCCCAATTTCCCAATGGGGCTCTGGCCGAAAAGAAAACACCGGCTTCTTCCCTACTCTATGGATTTCAACATTATCTTCTGGACAAAGTCCAACTGGCACTGATTCATGCGGAATGTTGGGAACATCAAGCAATATATCTCGAATCTTCCCATCGACTTCCCTTAACTTCTCTTCATGCTGTTTTATCTCATCAGAAACAGTCTTCATTTCCGAGATGCTGGCTGCAGCGTTTTTTCCTTCTTTTTTCATCATTCCAATTAGCTTTGAGGCTTCATTCAGTCTATTTCTAAGGTGCTCTACTGTCTGCAAAAGGGCTTTTTTATCATTTATAAGCTGTTGAAACTCATCCACATTGATTTCAATTCCGCGAAGAGACATCTTCTTTATAATAAGCTCTGGATTTTCGTGAACGAATTTTACATCCAACATGCCACAGATTATAGCATAACTCCTTCATTTTGAAAATTGGCATATTGACTCACTCAGGAGATTAAAATATAGTTAACTTGATAGCAACGAAAAAACCTATAGAAATATTTTTTTAAGGACTAATCATGTCCAAAGAATTTAAAGGTTATATTCAAATTTACACAGGAAACGGAAAAGGCAAGACCACAGCCGCCCTGGGCTTGGCGCTTCGCGCAGCCGGTCATGGCCTTAAAACATATATCGGTCAATTCCTTAAAGCCCATAATTACGGGGAACTAAAAAGCTTGAATAAACTGTCACGTTGGATCACAATCGAGCAGTTTGGCCGGAAGGGTTTCATCCACATCACAGAAAATCCTGATGAAGAGGACATACAAAGAGCCAAAAAGGGCCTACAGAGCTGCCTTGCCGCTATGCTTTCAAAGCAATACGACATCATAG
Source organism: Candidatus Aminicenantota bacterium (assembly GCA_014859315.1). Classification (GTDB taxonomy): domain Bacteria; phylum Acidobacteriota; class Aminicenantia; order Aminicenantales; family Aminicenantaceae; genus Kmv29. Next base: position 16,439 of record JACUUK010000030.1, on the reverse strand, counting down.
TTTTAGATGAGATCAATGTAGCCATCTACTTAAACCTGATATCAGAGAAAGATGTGCATAAATTCCTTGATAAAAAACCTGAAAATGTTGAGCTCATCCTTACGGGAAGGTATGCTCCAGAGTCACTCTGTCAAAGAGCAGATCTGGTCACAGAAATGAAAGAAACAAAGCATTATTATTCAAAAGGAGTCCGGGCAAGATCTGGAATCGAAAAATAATATATATGAAGGAAGCACATGGAAAAAGAATCATTTGAGAAACTTGTTGAGGAAGCTTTGAATGAAATTCCCGAAAAATTCAAGAATCTTCTTAAAAACTTGGCTGTTATAGTCGAAGAAAGTCCTCCACGTGACCTCCACAGAAGAACAGGAAGTTCACCTTCCAATTTGGTTCTTGGTTTATACCATGGTGTTCCTTATAAAAACAGGGGCCCTTTCTACGGAAACATTTCCCCTGATGTTATTGTAATATATCAGCATTCCATCGAACAGATTTGCTTTACAGAAAAAGCTATAAAACATAAGGTAAAGGAAGTTGTCCTCCATGAAATAGGGCACTATTTTGGCTTGACTGAAAAAGATTTGAAAGAGATTGAAGACTCATAAAGTCTGTCTGTTTGTTCAAATCATAAAAAATTAGAGTATAACGTAAGAAATAAAAAGGAGTCACACCCATGAGCACCAGGGTCTTTAAAGGAATATTTGCTGCCTTAACCACACCTTTTGTAGATGGAGAGATTTCGGCCAGCCATTTTAAAGAAAACATCAAAAAATACAATACCACAGACCTTGCAGGATACGTCATCTTAGGTTCAACCGGAGAGGCAGTCCACCTTACAGACGAGGAATCCTTTATGTTTGTTAAAATCGCCAAAGAAACATCTTCATCGGGGAAAATAATAATCGCCGGGACTGCTCGTGAGTCCACCCGACTTACAATTGAATTTACAAACCATTTGGCTTCACTTGACATTGATGCAGCTCTAATCCGAACCCCAAGTTATTTTAAATCTCAGTTGACCTCAGAAGCCCTTAAAAATCATTACTTCTCAATAGCCGACAATGTGAAGATTCCGATACTTGTTTACAATATCCCTCAAAACACTGGGGTCAGCATAGATGCAAGTCTCGTTTGCGAACTCGCCAGGCATCCAAATATCGTGGGGATTAAGGATAGCTCTGGAAACCTTGCTTTCCTCTCTGAGGTTATACCTAATCTACCTCCTGGTTTTAGCTTTCTTTTAGGTGCAGGGAGTCTCATATTTCCAGGGCTTTGTCTTGGAGCATCAGGAGCAATCCTTGCCATGGCTGATGCTGTCCCAGACCAATGCACAAACATATACTCACTTTTTTGTCAAAATAAAATGGAACAAGCCAAACATCTTCAGATGGATTTAGTGCTTCTAAACAAGTTGCTCACACAAATATACGGTGTCCCTGCACTGAAGTATGCAATGGATTGCCTTGGCTTTTATGGAGGGGATCCCCGCTCTCCTCTTCTCCCCCTCAATGATGAAGGCCGTGAGAAAGTCAGAATCATCCTTGAGAAGTTATCCCATTTAGTAAAAACAAGAAAAAATATCTAAAAATATTAGACGATTCATGAAAAAAGGGCCGTGCACCCTGCTCCGACTGCATCCTCCCCCCGTAATCCACGCAGTTAGCTCAGGCAAGGCTTACCTGCAGCACAAGAAACCACTCTGCTGCCGCTGCTACCTCCCGGTCCTGACGGGGTTCACAGAGGGCTCTTTGCGCAGGGCCCCAACCTTCATCACCACTTACGCAGACACTGTCAGAAAAAAACACAGCCTCGACAGGGAATTCAACCTCACTGTAGCGGGTTGTGAGTTACAGGGCACCGCTAACTCCCCATCTAGCACGGCCAGATATTTTCAATTATAAATAGATTTTTTTATTAATCAAATATGCGGGTTAAAAGCTAAAAGCAAGTCCTGCTCTGCATAGAAAGCCATCCCAAAATCCTGCTTCTGCTCTCAAGTGTAAAAACTTCATAATCCTTACCCGCAATCCAAGATTCGTTTGTAAAAGTAAAAAGATATTGGGAATATTGAAATCTATTTCTTCTTCTGTTTCTTTTAGAGTTCTTATGTCTGATTCTGAAAGTTCCTCTTTTGGGCCTCCCCAATTATAATACCCATTATAATAATAGCCCACTTCACCATTTAAAGTACCTATACCAAGCCCAAAGACAAAATAAGGCGTCACTATCCACTCTGGGTTCATATCCCATCGGAAATTTATATTCGTTGTCACAGAATTAAGCTTCACATATCCTTCAGTTTTTATTTCTGCATAGGTGCCATTTGTGAATTTTTGCTTGACAGGGCCATCGACAGATAAGCGGATATGAGTTTTCTCAAGCGAGAACCCTAAACTAAAAGGACTTTCCTTCCCATTGGGATAATAGCGGATTTCGAGACCATAATTGTATCCCCCAGAGTCAAATAAAAGACCGTATTCATAGTCATCTTTTACTAAATATGGATGAGATTCCCTCACCTGGCTTGAAAGTTCTTTCCGGATTTCTTTTCCAATCGAGTTTATAAGATCTTTCTCAAAGAGGTTTTTAACCAAGTCTATGGACCATTGGGAGTAATGGACTTCTATTTCGAACTTTCTCCATAGTTCTTTTGAATAGACGTCTGAAATATTAGCAGCAGGTTCTTCCTGCTGAGCCAAAACACATGGTACAACTACAAGATGAATAACTACAACTAAAAACAACGTTAATCTAATAAATTTTTTCATATACAGAAAAAATGCTATCTATATCTTTAGTTTTTGTCAATATAAATACAGAAAAACACTGGTATCAAAATGAAATTATTTATAAATTGTACAATTTTCAACGTCTTGAACCTCGCAGGAGGATCAACCGCAATAGCTGGATTGCTGCCATTGCAGTAGCTGCCACATATGTTAAAGCTGCAGCTAAAAGCACTTTCCTGGCTCCATAAAGTTCATCTTTTTTTAGATATCTTCCTTCTCCAAGTAGAGCAAGTGCCCGTCTCGATGCATTAAATTCAACAGGAAGAGTCAAAACACTAAAAACAACAGCCCCAGCAAACAGGAGAATTCCGATATCCATTAATATACTTGGCCCCTGGCGGCTGAAAATAAAACCTACAAAAAACAATGGAAACGCAAGGGAAGAACCAAGACTTGCCACAGGATAGATTGCGTTTCTAAGCTGAAGAGGAAAATATTCCCTGTGATGTTGAATGGCATGTCCTGTTTCATGGGCTGCAATTCCTAAGGCAGCCAATGAGCTGCTTGAATAAACCCCTTCAGAGAGGCGGAGAACTTTTTTTCGCGGGTCATAATGGTCAGTAAGATTTCCAGGTGTTTTTTCGACTGTAACATCACTGATTCCACTCGAACTCAATATCTGTCGTGCTACCTCAGCCCCAGAAATCCTCGAAGATGCAAGTTTTTTGCTGAACATCCTGTAAGTACTCTTTACTTTTTGCTGGGCATATAAAGCAAATAAAAGAGGTGGAATCAAAATGAAGAAAGTATAATCCCAAAAAAACATATCTCATCACCTCATCAAAATAATAGCAATTCTCATGAAGATAGTAAAGTTTAAGCCCCTTCATCCTAAGGAAATTTATCCCTATTACAAATAAAGTATTTTGTTATGCCTTTTTTCTCTTGTTATGAACAAATCATGTTCGTGCACGCCTACGAACCATGAATATGTGTTAATTTTTTATAAAAAGGTGTCATTTTCTAGGTAATAAATCAGGTTAATTGCGCATCATAGTAAAGCGCTGCAGCGCCCAGTATCGCGATTTGCTGCTCTTCAGATGTTTCAATGACGAGACGGTCAATTGAATTCTTATAAGGGAAAGTTTGGATTTGTTTCCACATGGTTTTTTGGAAGAAAGTATATGATCGAGTGACTGACCCGCCGAGGATGATGGCCTCCGGGTCGACAGCAAACATAATCGTCTTTATGGCCTCCCCCAGATGGGTGCCGAATTGTGCGAAAATTTCCAAAGCTGTTTTATCGCCCTGCTTTGCCTTCTCATAGACGTGCTGCCCCTTAACCCCGTGCTCATAGATAAAAAACTGTCCGCTACAGTAGTACTCGATGATATGGTCCTTGTAGGAAATAGAGCCGAATTCCCCGGCACCACAGTTGGAGCCCGAATAGAGTCGGTTATCGATGATGATGCCTGCTCCAAGGCCTGTTCCAAGGGTTACCCCGACCATGTTTCGGTATTTTTTCCCTTTGCCAAAATGTTTTTCCCCCACCGCAAAACAGTTGGCATCGTTGTTCACATATGTAGGCCTTTGAAAACGCTTCTCCAATATTTCCTTTAGATGGACTTCTTCCCATGAGGGGATATTTTGCACATTGAAGACAATCCCTTTTTCGACATCCACCGCGCTCGGCACGCCTATCCCTATCCCTGAAACGCTTTGATCAAACACTTTTTCGATGGCCTCTACGATTTCGCTCAGGATTTGTTCTTCTTCTCCCTGAGTTGTTATGTCGGCGGATAAATGCTTCACTACGTGATTCATTTCAACTTTGCCAATATTGACTTTTGTCCCCCCTAAATCAACACCGATTATGGTTTCACTTGCCATGATTTACTCCCGGTTAAATTCATAATGACTAAATTTTATTTAAATATTTTCTGGCTGATACATGAAACTGCGGTTTTTTGATCAAGCTTCACCTTAAAGTTTGTCATCCTGTATGGCTTTCTTTTTATCGCGAAAAGTCACATTGGCGATCAACGGCTTTGACCAGAATCCGATGCTCAGAATGTAGCCAAGAATTAGATACAAAAACGACATTCCGAAACGCAAGCCGAAGAAATCGCCCAGCCATCCAATAATGAGAGGGACGGTGGCTCCGCCGATGATACCTGTACACAGGATGCCTGAGAAGGAACCGTGGTGTTTTGCCACCGAATTGAGGGCCAGAGAAAAGATAACAGACCACATCACAGATGCAAAAAAACCGACCATCGGAAATGCAACCAGGGCGACCTTTCCCGGTCCAAAGAGGGCAAAAGTCAAGCTGATCAACGCGGCGCCAGTAAACCAGATCAAGACCTTACGGCTGTCAAAGATTTTCAGCATTAGAAGACCGAGCAAACAGCCGGCGGTGAGCAATCCCCAGAAGTAGGAGACCGTATCAGCACCCACTGTCTGCGGATTATATCCATGATAGGTTGCCAAAAATTTCGAAACCCAGTTGGCCACACCCTGTTCGGATCCCACGTAGGCAAAAATGCCGAAAAAGTAGAGAATCACGAATTTGTCTTTGAATAGCTTGGCATAGCTCTCCCTGGCACCTGCCCGTTCGTCTTCTTTGAGTTTCACTTTGGGAAACCTTACAGATGCGATGATCAGAATCATGGCCATTGTGATCACGGTGAAGACCCAATACAGGGAGATCCATGGCAGGTCTGCCGGAACCACCTTGACCAAAGTTTTGATTACAAAATTTCCCTGGTCAGTATAGTCTTGAAGATTCGTGACCAAATAAGTGTAAACCTGAGGGCTCAGGAATGATGCCAGACCGAAAACAAGCTGGCCCAGTACAGAGTTGAAGGCAAAATGCTCTTCACCCCCCGCTACCCGTAAGAGGGGATTGATGGCCACTTGCAGCATGGCCATTCCAAGTCCGATGAGAAAGAGGGAGATCATTGCAGCTTGAAAATTAGAAATTGTTGCGAATAGGAACGCCCCTACAGTAGCAATAATAAAAGCTGTGAGAATGACCCGCTTTTCCTTGTATTTTTCAACCAGGAATCCGGCAGGGATGGACATAACTCCGTAGGCAATAAAAAATGAAAACGGGAGAAAGCCCGCGAGGGTCAAACTCAAACTGAAGCTGTCTATAATATCCGGAATCAACGGCCCAAGGATGTTTGTCAGGAAAGATATCACAAAAAATATCAGTAAGATTAAACCCACGATGAAATAATTTCTCTTCACGACTCTTGATCTCCTTTTCTTTTATTTACCATCAAACCTGTCCAATGTCTTCAAGACGACAGTGATTTTAATCACTCTTTACGTTCCAGCCTTTGAATCGAAAGGCAGGCGTATCGCCCTTCAGATCCTCTTTGGAAAAACGGGCGCGAATTTCTCTGGTTTCACCTGGCATCAAGGATACATAATTGTCAGTCCAGTATATGGGTAAAACCGAATGTCCGCTCTCCGCGCTGCAGACATTCAGCTCGATGAAGAAGGCAATGCTGTCGGATGGGTTCTCTAATGTGACCTGGATTTCCTGCTCTTTACCGAGATCTGTGAAATGATGTTTCACATTGATTTTAGCTTCCGGCAAATCTTTTAGACCTGTGAAATCTGCAAACGCCTTGTTAGGGGTGACAAACCAAGTGGTGCCTTTTTCGTCCAGGATATCTTCTCTGGTCGACAGCCAGTAAAAGTTGCGGCCGAGGATTTTTCCTTGGCTGTTCTTGAGCTTGAGGTCGATAAAATAGACAGAGCTCAGGCCTCCAATTTGGGGCATTTCGAGAATCTTCGCCGACCTGTTTTCAGCGATGTTGACTCGAATGTCTTTGGAAAAAAGGACTTTTGCATCAGTATTCAAGACGCAGACATCAGCAGTCAAATCCTCATAGACACGAAGTGTGTCATTCACGATGTATATATCCTTATCTCCATAATTGTAGATGATGTTGAGTGGCTGAGAGCCAATTTTGGTGCCGTAGAAGGCACCGCTGGGCATCAAGTAGTAGTCGAAGAGCTGCCAGAACATGGCCGGCCAAGCTGAGTTGTACATCCACTGGATGATGCCTGTGCTGTTTGGCTTGTTCACTCCGAAAGCCTCAAACATGGCCCGGATTGCCTCATAATTGGCCGCCTGGGCCAAACTGGCAAATTCGTCCACGGTTTCCGGTTTCCCGTAACGATTGTTGAGCGCATGAACATAACGGTCGAGCGTGTTGAATTCGTTTCTCGCGCAGTGAAAATCCCAATAGTCATCGATGGGCCAAAGATGGTCTTCCGGGATCATCTTCTTGATACTCTCCAGGGGAGGCGGTTGGGGGCCCGGGCCTGTTTCGGTGTTGAATCCGTATGCACCGCCATGTTTTTTATCCATATACCAGTAGTTCGGAGTCACGTAATCGTAGGGCCCGTTCATTTTAACCGCGGTGGGACCGCTGATATCGCTGACCATATATTTGCAGGCTGATAAGGTGGGACGGGTTGGGTCCACATCCCGCAAATATGTATTGTATTTATTCTCGAGCTCTGGCCGGGGCAGCATGTCACTTCCCAGAACCCACACAAATATGCTGGGATGATTACGCAGCCAGACCACCTGGTCCCGTAAAGAACGTGACATCAATTCCATCTCTTCCGGCGTTTTGATCCCGCCGAATTTATCCACAGGCTTTCCCAAATAATGTTCCCATTCCCAGTGGCAGCTCCAGCCCGCCATGATGAGAATACCGTTTTGATCAGCCAGGTCATAGAGGGTCTGACTGTTTCCCCAGAAACCTTCCAGTCGGATGGCATTCAGATTCATGTGTTTTGCATATTTGATTTGAGCTTCTATCTTTTTAGGATCCTCGATAAGGAAAAGGTCATCCACCCAGCCGCCTCCTCGGATAAGCACTTTTTTCCCATTGATTTTATAACCACGGTGACCTTCTTCATTGATGTAGTCGGAGACTTCGCGAATGCCGAATCGGGAAATATGGACATCGGAGACAGCATCACTGACTGTTGCGGTTAATTTTAGGGAATACAAGTGAGGTTCTCCCAAATTATTCGGCCACCACAGGCGTGGATTCTGAAGAACCAGGGTTTCATGGTCTCTGGGTTGGAATGTGAATTTTCGTTTTTCGTTTGACTCTAGAGAAAAAGACTGGCTGAAATAAATACCTTCTATCTCCCCTTGGAGTAATCCCGATACTTTTTCGCCACTGTGATTGATCAGGACGGTGGATACTGTCAATCGGGCCTCATCCAGGGAATTCAGATTGACCTTGCTCTGAACAAAGGGGTTGTTCACGGATACGGGGCCGCTCATCCGTAATTTTACTTCCCGCCAGATTCCCATATTCTCATCTGGGGGCCTGGGATTCCAGTCCACAAATCCGATGGTGAAGTCGCCGGGTTTGGGCGGGAAAACTTCGACGGCAAGTGTGTTTGTCCCATGCACTACAGTGTCTGTGATATCGATTTCGAACATTCGGAAAGCGCCCATGATTGTATCTGCGGAGGCGATTTTTTTCCCGTTAAGCCAGATATTGGCGCTGTAATTGATCCCTTCAAACAGAAGACGGGCATTGGAAAATGCACTTTTGTCTTCCAGTACAAATTCCTTGCGGTACCACCATGGATTTTTAAACTGTTCAGTCGGGATGTTTTCCAGATTCTTTCCGAAAAATGGATCTCTGTAGACATCATTCTGGATAAGGGCTGCTAAAACGGTACTAGGTAAGGTTGCCGGATACCAATTTTGTACATCAAAGCCTGAGCTCGAGATTGAGTCTCCCTGTTCTGATAGCTCAGCTGCTGACTGAATATGCCATCCCTCATTAAGCAGAATTTGTGATTGGGGAGCTTTGGAAGGTTGTCGGCAGGAAAAAGAAAACAGGAAGAGAAGAAGGAGGACTGAGGTATATAATAAGTACACTTTATGTTTATTCGCCACCATTGTTTGTTTCCTCCTCATTGAAATATTTAAATCAATTTATGAGTCCTTAAGCTTTATTGAGCGTATTTTTGTATTTTATTGGATTCCGCCAGTTTATTTAACTTAGCTTTTTCCGGTACGCTCGCAAATTCCATCCATCCATTCTCAAATATGCTTCTTCTCCACCAAGTTCTGATTTTTTAAATTCAACCTTTAATTTCTTGGTTTTCCCTGGCAATATACTGAAATAGTTATCACTCCAGAAACTTGGAAGGACTTCTTCGCCTTCTTTTCCCTTACAAATACTTGGATTTACGAAAAAGGCAAGTTCACTGGAGGAATTCGTCAATCGAAGTTCGCAAATAATTAACTTACTGTTTTCCTCTTTCTTGATTTCAACATCCAGTTTTACCTCAGGAAGCATTGAGAGAAATGTAAAATCATCATCCGTAGCCAACCAATAAAAATTTTCAGAGATGATATTTTCCTTGTTATCATTCAATCTTAGTTCCACAAAATAAACATCGTCTTTGAATTCTTCAGGTATTTTTACCCTAAATATTTCTTCTGAAGTATTTGGGTTAATATTTATTCTAATATTCCTGTTCCAGATTCTTTCTATATTCTTTGAATACACATTGACTGTTGCCAATAAATCATTTTTTGATTCGAAATGGTTATTAATCACAAAAACACTAAGATCATCGATATTTAGCTGAATATGCAAAGGTTCACATGCTTTTTTTACATAATAGAATCCTGCATTTGGGCAAAGATACCAGTCAAAAAGCTGCCAAATTACGCTTGGCCAGGCCGGATTTATCTTCCAAAGAAGAATCCCAGCCACGCGATTCATGGCATGGTTTACTGATTCAAAAATGGCACGGTAATTTTCGGCATTAACCAACTGGCCTTTTTTCAGATAGTCTGCAAGATCTTTTGGCTGACCGTATCTTTCACGAATTGCATTATCATAAAGGCTATATTTTCCATTCCCCTCACAAGCATCGTGATAGCCCCAGATGTGATTTAAAGGAAATTTAATTTTGGGGTCCGGGGTAAGTTCAGGAATAAATTTTTTTAAGCTTTCTAAGGTGGGTAAAGAAGGAAGGCCCACTTCGTTCTTGAACAACCAATCTTTTCCTCCATCAACTTTAATATAATAATCGCGTGGATTTACCCAACAATATGGGCCACCGGAATAGGTGCCAGCAACCTGATTATCCGGCCATGCAAGCCCCCACCCTTCAGGAGGCTCTCTATACCCTGAGGAAGGAATAAATGGACGACTACCATCCAATTTTGCTAATATGTCATTTCTCAGCGGGACATAAATTTCTTTACGCGGATAGCCTTCATTACCTGCCGTCCAAACCAAAATGCTTGGATGATTACGTAATTTTTTAACAACATCAGTAGCGTTCTTTAGAAAAACATCTTCATCATAGGGATAATCTTTGCTTCCCTTGTCCCAAGTTCCCTGACAATCACCGGTGATCCAGAAATCATGCCACACAAGCAGTCCCAATTCGTCACAATAGGTGAAAAATTCTTCTGGGGGCGTGATGCCGCCACCCCATATCCGTATCGTATTCAAGTTGGCTTCTTTCGAGAAACGTAGCTCATAGTAAAGTTTTTCTGGATTGTGGGTAAGCATCATATCTGGCACCCAGGCTCCACCCTTTAATAATATTTTTTTGCCATTCACAAAGAAATCTCGCCGCGCCCATCCTCCTGCGATCGTAACTTTGCTCATAACCTCCCTTATTCCAAATGTTTTTCTCTCAATGTCCGACTTTTGACCATCTATCTCAAATATTAATTCTAGTTCATAAAGATTCTGATTTCCCTGTCCATTTGGCCACCAAAGTTTTGGGTTTTTTATTATCAGTCCATCATACGATTCTTTGTCAAGTTGAATCCTGGTAATCTGGCAAGGTGCTAATTCAACTGTTCTTTTCAGGATGATCTTATCGCCTTTGAAATTTTTTGGAAGGACCTTGGCAATCAATGTCCCCTTCTTTGATGATTCTGTTAAATTGACTAACTCAGTTGTAATTTTTAGTTCAGCCCTGTCAGTACCTGGCAAAGGTAAATCTGAAATGACAAATGGATCTCGGATGTCCACCGGGCCAGTTGCCGAAATGTATACATCCTGCCAGATACCCATATTTCTATCACGAACAGCTGGCATCCAATCCCATCCCACAGAACACTGCATAGTAACGTTTTTACCAATATCTCCGGTTGGTCCTCCATTCGGTCCAAATGGACCAAAAGCCTTAAGCTGTGGTTCGGCCGGGAGGCCAGGATAATCAAGAGGATAAATCTTGATGGCTAAGATATTTATCTCTTTGATATTTGTAAATCTTGTAATATCAAAAGACCATTTTCCGAACATTCCAACTACCTCGTTGGAATCTGCGACCAAATGCTCATTCAGCCACACTTCAGCCCGGTAATTAATTCCTTCTAAATTAATCCAGATTGCTTTTCCTGCGTACTCTTCTGTTAATTTAAACTGAGTCCAGAACCAGTATGGATCTGCCCAGGGATTACGCTTATCAAGAAAATGGCTGTATTTTCCCAAATCATATTTACGGTTAAACTCGTCCGAAGCATCCGGTATTTTCATATTGTTCATACCAACATATGGATCAGGATAGATTCCATTCTTCACCAAGCCAGCTAAAACTGTCGTAGGAATATTTATTTGATACCAATTTGTGGGTTTAAATTCACTGGAAGATATTTTTTGGCCATCTTCCTTTACCAGGTAGGACGATTTCAGAAACCAATTTTCCTTGAGAAAAATCTTCCTCTCGCTCGAGATAGCAGTAGAGATATTGCAAAGCATAAAAAATAAAACAAGTAAAGAAACAACTGTATTTTTACACATTTCACCTATCTGAAACTCTCCTCGAATATATTAGACATCTTTTCTCGGTCTTTTTCAAAATGATAATAATATTTATTTTTTGTCAAGTCCAAATTTTGCTTGACAATCGCTTTTTATTGCAAAACAAGCTAAAAAGCATGTAAAATGATGATATTTATATGGAAAAAGGAAGAAAATTGTGACAATCCCGAAAAACAGATTCTTATATATTATGGTAATAAACAAAACTCAACGATTATAAAGAGGGAGGCCCAGAATGAGATTTAAAAATCACAAGAGATGGGTGACATCCATTGTATGTATCCTTACAGCTTCTGTTTGTTTTGCCAGGATAGAGATGAAACCCGAAGGCTACTTTGAAACTCCCGGATTTGCCTTCCTGGTCTATCATAACGATTATCTCGTAGGAAAAAGAGGAGGACTTCAAATGTTTCTTCACGGCAAGCGAGTTGCAGATGCCGGTGAAGTCGTATGCCTCACAGCCTATGGTCGCTACCTGGACTTTAATGTTAAAGAAATCGGCAGAAGGATTGTTGACACTGAAAGAGGTTTATCCATAATCCAAGGAAAAATAAAGCCGATGGATATCGTATACAAAGTAGAGTGCAGCACTGATGGGGACTCTGTTTTTATCACTGTGAAGCTTGATAAGCCCTTAGACTGGAATAGAATTAATAATTTCATGCTGAAGCTTGAAATATATCCAAGAGAATATCGTTATAAGACTTACAGGGGCGGAGATGCTACAGGCTATTTCGCCGAGAGGTACATAGGAAAGACGATATTGGTACCTTTTGCAAAAGAAATTTCAATCGCCACAGAAGATTACTTGAAAGCCTTCACCATTTCCACAGAAGATGCAGTGCTCAGTCTCATCGACGGCAGGGGAAGGGGAAATATCAATGGTTTTATCGTCTCTGCCTCGCTTCCTCCTAATTCTCCTAAGCAGCAATTTTCGATGAAGATAACGCCAAAAGTAAATCCCAGTTGGCGAAGGGAGCCGGTCATCCAGGTTTCGCAGGTTGGATATCATCCAGCACAAAGAAAGATGGCAGTCCTCGAACTTGATTCTCGAACCGAAGATTTAGACGAAGTGAAGCTCATATATCTTGATAGAGACGGAACAAAAAAGCTTGTCAAATCAGAGAAGCCTGGGAATTGGGGAGCCTTGTTCAACTACACCTATTATACATTTGATTTCACAGATATTAAAACGCCGGGACAGTATTACCTTATTTATGGCAGTCAGCAAGTCGGCCCGATTACCATAAGCAATGATATTTATAAGGAGACATGGCATCCGACAATGGATATATTCTTTCCCGTGCAGATGTGTCATGTAGAGGTCAGGCAGGGAGAAAAAATCTGGCACGGGGCCTGTCATCTTGACGACGGGCTTCAAGCTCCGCCGAACACGCAGCATTTTGATAGCTATATCCAAAAAGCTGAAACAGAAACCCGCTTCAAGGCAAATGAACATATACCTGGCCTTGACTGGGGCGGATGGCATGATGCCGGAGACAATGATTTGCCATTCGGAAGCATATGCCGGACCGTGCTCTGGATGGCTCTTGCCCAAGAGGAGTTCGGCACTGATAGGGATATGACATCCATTAGAAGAAAACAGCGCAGGGTAGACCTCTTCCAGCCTGATGGAAAGAACGACATGCTCCAGCAAATATCATTCGGAATGGAAAATCTGCTGTCTCTCTACCGTGCAGCAGGACACATCTGCCCTGGAATAATCGAAAACAATATACTGGATTATATTATGGTCGGCGACCCTGTGAACATCACTGACGGACTCATATATGATCCATCATTAAAGCCTGACGAGAAAAAAGAAGGGCGCTCGGGAAAGTTTGACGACAGGTGGATATTCACCAATAGGAATACTGGAGGACAGTACCAATTTGCACAGGTTGCTGCTATTGTCTCCAGAGTGTTCAAAGGAAATGATAACAAGCTTGCAGAAGAATGTCTGAAGGCTGCTGAAGATGTTTGGCACTACGAACAGACTCATGCTCCTGTTCATTTCAGGGTTACGTACCAACCCATAGAGGACGAATATCATTCATGGGAGATTGCAGCCACGGCAGAGCTTTTCATGACCACGGGTAATGTCAAATACAAAAACAGGCTGATAGAACTCGTTCCACACATAAAGGCTATGCCTCCCTCTTATTTTTGGCAACTTTCCGGCTTTACACTTGTCCGCGCTCTGGAGAAGATAGAAAACATTGAATTCAGAGAGATAATCGTCGAGAAATTGAAAGAGCTGAAAAATCTGATGAAAGCTGAATTTGACAAGAGTCCGTACGGCGTGTATTTCGTTTTTCATGTTTGGGGAAACAACTGGGATGTTTTGGATCTTGGTGCAAGAACTTATTATTTCATCAAGCACTTTCCAGAAATTTTCGATGAAGAATATCTCTACTCTACTGTGAATTACAACTTCGGCTGCCACCCTGCATCGAACCATTCCTATGTTTCTGGAGTGGGCGTGAATTCGGCAACAGTAGGATATGGCTTCAACAGGTCAGAGTGGACTTACATCCCTGGCGGTGTTGTTTCAGGAGCATCTTTTTTGCGGCCAAAGTTCATAGAATACCGCTCTGGAACGTGGGACTGGTATGAGACAGAGTATGTAATAGGCGGCTCTGCAGCTTATGTCTTTGATATCCTTGCAGTAGATTATTTGCTGAGCAAAAAAGAAAATTAATTTTACTTGTTCTCATCTTGTAAAGATTTAACAAGCTTTTTTATATCTTCCTGGTCAGGATTTATCTCTAACGACCTCTGCCAAATTTGTAAAGCCTCTTTTTTGTTTCCCAGTTGATAGAAACATGTGCCCATTAGATTCAGGATTTCCAGATTTGTGCCAAAATGGGAAAGATAACTCTTGTAGTAAGAGAGCGCATCTTCAAACTGTCTGAGAGAATGACAAGATTTCCCCATAAAATATAATACCTCCCCATTTTCATCTTGATTGTCCAAGAAGGGTTTCAGAATTTCTTTCACTCTCTGGTATTCTCCATTCATGAAAAGTATCTGACTAAAGCCAAGAGCAAATTTCAATTGTTTTGGATTTTTATGATAAGCTTTTTCTAAAAAACCGGCTGCATCTTTAAAGTTTCCCTTGTTTAACAATTGAATACCTGAAGTGTATACGTATTCTTCGATGCGGGAAAAGGGCATAACCTTAGAGATAACCAAAGGTCTAGGCAAATCAGTCCTATGAGTTATTTCAAAATTTTCAGTTTCAAAAAGCAACTCCTCTCCATCTTTATCCAAAACAGAAACTTTAATTCTGTAAAAACCTGGAGGGAAATTTCCTAAAGAATATTCTTCGATAAAATTTACGTCAGTTTTATACTCGCTTATTTTTTTTGTCTTGGAAAAAAATTCTTCTCCTTCTTTGAAAAAAGCAAATCTAAGCTGTCCTCGAGACTTCACCTCTTGACTCAATCCAAAGACCTGAAAGTAAATATACATGGATTCTTTTGGCATAAAAACTCTCATAGATTGGCATAAGATCTGATTCTTCCCTATCTTAAAAGGAACAAACTCTCTTGATGTGGCTGTGCTCTTTTCAATCCGATAACCTAAAATTAAAGAACTCAGCTGAGGGACTGAAATATCTTGAGGAATTGTGATGTCTTTTTCCAATGATGTAAATTCTTTGGAAACTGTATTTTTTATAAGAAGATTAAACCTATAATTACCCGGCACCAGAGGAAACATATCTTGCAAAGCGAATGATTTTGATTCAATATCTTTTATTTGATCCTGATTAAAACTCAACGGAATTTCCTTAACATATTGAAATATAGTATTTCCATTCAAGTCAGTAATCCGCCCATTTAGCTCGAAATGAGCATTGTATCTGTCCCCATATAAATCAACAGAAAGTTTTTTGGGTTCAACAGAATAATTGACGAGAAAAAACCCTGAATCATCTTTTATAATTTTTACGAGGGAATTGCTGCTTATATAATTAGCCGTGTATTCAACTTCAACTATATCTTTGTATTTCAGAATAGCTTCAGCATACTGATCTTCTATTTTTTTTTGGGGATAGACAAATACTTTATTTAACAATATGTCTGAAGCTAAAGAAATAAGACCAGGCAAAACTCTCTCTCCTGGAATAAGCGAAAGCGTTTGCTTAGCCAGATTAGGTTCTAACGTCAGTAACTCCTGATATGCTTCTTCTATATTTCTTGCATTTCCCATGTAATTTGCTATCAAGCTTTGTGGTCCATGGTCTGAAGGCGAATACAAAATGTATTCTCCAGTACCTTCTTTTTTGAAAAATATGACATTAAAGGCAGTGGGCAATCCGTATTGAGGGTCACCAAAATAAAACCAAATCTGAGTTGGATGCACATTCATAACATTTTCATATTTTTCAATATTTTTTGGGGGCCCTAATATGATGTATATCCTTCCCTGATCTGTTTTCCATCCAGGCCTCGGAGTCCCCCTTCCAAAGAATTTATTTGCATAGTTTAATCGTCGATAATGTTCTTCTTTAAACTCATTTCGGGGGGTACCAGAGGTGGGGTCTCTCTGCTTCCAGAAAGCTTCAATAAAAACATCTCTTTCTCTATCAGTCTCGAGTTGAAGAAAAATATCCTTCTCTTTTGGCGTAATGATGTAAACAACCTCTTCCCCCACCCACCTTTTATATCTCTCAGGAAGTTCAGCACTGCCTTTCTTCTTTGCGTATAGAGGGATAAACAAAAGAATTATTAAGACTACAATAATCTTTTTTCTCTTCATCTCACTCCTTAAATTATAATTTAATCCATTTCTTTCCTTTCTTCAAACAGAGACTATTTTCCATTTTTTCAAATCATTGATTTCAATATAAAAA